>CALWGN010000228.1 GCA_944380055.1 uncultured Lachnospiraceae bacterium | reverse complement strand
ATTAAGCCAATCTAATGTTAATAAGACAGAAAGTATTGATGAGAAGAAAGAAAAAGAACTTATAACAAAAGAAAATAATAGGTTAGATATAGAAGAAAAAACATCTCAAAAACCAGATATAACAAAGGAAAAAAGTTTTTTGGGAAAGGAGAAGATAGATAGGGAATATAGTTATCAAAGTGATAGTATATCTGAAAAAGAAAAAAATATCAAAGTAAAGGAAACAACAGATTTCTATAGAGTAAAAGTAGAAAAAGAAGAACAATTGTCTTTGTTTTCTTCAACACTACTTTCAAAAGAAGGTAGAAAAAAGCATAGAGTTATAGGACAAGTATTTGAAACTTATTGGATTATACAAATGGAAGATAAGTTATTTATTGTGGATCAACATGCGGCTCATGAAAAAGTATTATATGAAAAAACAATAAAAAGTTTAAAAGATAAACAAGTAATTTCTCAATTGGTTAGTCCTCCTACAATTGTATCTTTAAGTAGTAAAGAAGAAACATTATTTCATATGTTTGAAAAAGTATTTATAGAAATTGGATTTGAAATAGAGGCATTTGGTGGAAAAGAATATGCAATTCGTGCAGTACCAGCTAATTTGTTTGGAATTGATTATAGAGAACTTTTCATTGAAATGCTAGATGGTTTAGATGAAAGTTTAGGAACAAAATCATTGGAAATAATTACAGATAAAATTGCAACAATTTCTTGTAAGGCAGCAGTAAAAGGGAATCATACAATGAGTCAGAGGGAGATGGATGCGCTGATGGAACAATTAATGGAACTTGACAATCCTTACGCCTGCCCACATGGAAGACCAACCATTATTTCTATGAGTAAATATGAAATTGAAAAGAAATTTAAAAGAATTGTATAGATATTTATTATTTGGAGGTAACAGTGAAAAAACCACTTATTATTTTAACTGGGCCTACAGCAGTAGGAAAAACAGAATTATCAATAGCATTAGCAAAGGCAATAAATGGGGAAATAATTAGTGCTGATTCTATGCAAGTATATAAGCATATGGATATTGGTTCTGCCAAAATTACAAAAGAAGAAATGGATGGAGTTATTCATTATTTAGTAGATGTTATTGAGCCAAGTGAAGAGTTTAATGTAGTTCGCTTTCAACAAATGGCAAAGGAGGCTATGAATATTATTTATGCCAAAGGAAAGATACCAATTGTTGTTGGAGGAACGGGTTTTTATATTCAGGCATTATTAAATGATATTGACTTTGAAGATACAAGGGAAGATGCATCTTATCGAGCAAAGTTGGAAGAAGAAGCAAAACAA
Organism: uncultured Lachnospiraceae bacterium; assembly: GCA_944380055.1. Classification (GTDB taxonomy): domain Bacteria; phylum Bacillota; class Clostridia; order Lachnospirales; family Lachnospiraceae; genus Fimimorpha. The sequence continues at coordinate 6,549 of CALWGN010000228.1, read as the reverse complement.
TACGGAGTCACTTATCTTCATAATAAATTAAAGGAAGTAGATCCACAGTCTGCTATTGATATTCATGCTAATAATGTAAAAAGAGTTATAAGAGCATTAGAATATTTTCATTTAACAAATGAGCCTATATCAAAGCATAATGAAATTCAAAGACAAAAACAATCTCCATATAACTTTGCATACTTTGTACTTAATATGGATAGAGACTTGTTATATGAAAGAATTAACAAACGAATTGATATTATGATGGAATCAGGTTTAGTACGAGAAGTAGAATGGCTAAAAAATCAAGGATATACATCAGATATGGTTTCTATGAAAGGTCTTGGATATAAAGAAATTTTAGAATATTTAGATGGTGCATATTCTTTAGAAGAAGCAATTTATATTTTAAAACGCGATACTCGCCATTTTGCCAAAAGACAAATTACATGGTTTAAACGTGAAAAAGATGTTATTTGGTTGGAAAAGGAAAAAGATAGTAAGACAAGTGAATTATTGGAGCAAATAATATCTATTTGCAAAGAACGTGGACTTTTATCATAGAATATTCACAAAAAAGAAATAAATATATGTTATACTAAGAAAGGAACTATTATGAGCACAAAAGAAATATATTTAGAAGCTGGTATTAGTAAAGAAGTTTATGAATTTGGAGAACAAATTATTGAACAATTAAAAGATAGATTTTCTGAGGTTGATCATATTGCTGAATACAATCAAATGAAAGTATTACGTGCAATGCAGAAAAATCGTGTTTGTGCAGAACATTTTGCAGCAACAACAGGATATGGATACAATGATGCAGGAAGAGACGCATTAGAACAAGTATATGCAGATTGTTTTCACACAGAAGCAGCTCTTGTTCGTCCTCAAATTACTTGTGGAACTCATGCACTTGCAGTTGCTTTATCAGCGATTTTAAGACCAGGAGATGAATTACTTTCACCAGTAGGAAAACCTTATGACACATTAGAAGAAGTAATTGGTATTCGAGATTCTATTGGTTCTTTAAAAGAATTTAATATTTCTTATGCTCAAGTAGATTTATTACCAGATAATTCTTTTGATTATGAGGGAATCAAAAATGCTATTAATGAGCGCACAAAACTAGTTACTATTCAACGTTCCAAAGGATATGCAACTAGAAAAACATTATCTGTAAAAGAAATTGGAGAATTGATTTCTTTTATTAAAGGAATCCGTAATGATATTATTTGCATGGTAGATAATTGCTATGGGGAATTTGTAGAAATGATAGAACCATCTGATGTAGGGGCAGATATGATTGTTGGTTCTTTAATTAAAAACCCAGGCGGTGGTCTAGCACCTATTGGTGGTTATATTTGTGGAACAAAGGAATGTGTAGATAAATGTGCTTATCGATTAAGTGCTCCAGGTCTTGGACAAGAGGTAGGAGCAAATTTAGGTATATTACCATCATTTTACCAAGGATTTTTCCTTGCGCCTACGGTTGTATCAGGAGCGTTAAAGGGAGCAATTTTTGCTGCCAATATATATGAAAAGTTGGGATTTAAAGTGATACCAAACAGTACAGAATCAAGACATGATATCATACAAGCAGTGGAATTTGGAACTCCAGAAGGTGTCATTTCTTTTTGTCAAGGAATTCAAGCAGCAGCACCTGTAGATAGCTATGTAACCCCGGAACCATGGGATATGCCAGGATATGATTCACCAGTTATTATGGCAGCAGGTGCATTTGTGCAAGGGTCCTCTATAGAACTTAGTGCAGATGGTCCTATTAAACCACCATATGCTGTTTATTTCCAAGGTGGACTTACATGGTATCATGCAAAGTTTGGCATTTTAATGTCATTACAAAAATTAGTAGATAATAATGTCATAAATTTAGAAAATTTGTCAAAATAGAAAGAAAAACTTTGAGTATACTTTCTATATAATTTATGTTAATATAATTCATAACAAAACATCCTTTGTACTTGGAGAGTTTAAAAGGAGTGTTTTATTATGAATTATACAATGAAAGAAAGACCAAAAGAGTTAAGACCATATGAAAGATGTTTAGAATATGGACCGAGTGTATTAAGTAATGCTGAGTTATTAGCAATTATTTTACGAACAGGGACAGAGGGAAGGTGTTCTACCCAATTAGCGGAAAATATTCTTAATTTAAAGGATAAATCAGGAAACTTGCTAAATATTTTACATTTATCAACAGCACAGCTTACCTCAGTAAAAGGAATTGGAAAAGTAAAAGCTATTCAAATACAATGTTTAGGAGAAATTTCCAAGCGTATTTCTAAAGAATATGCATATCATGGTTTTTCTGTTCAGAATCCAGAAAGTGTTGCTAGTTACTATATGGAGCAGTTGCGTCACTGTAAGCAAGAACACTTATATCTGCTTTTATTAGATACAAAAAATCAGCTAATAAAGGAAATGTTATTAACAAAAGGTACTGTAAATGCATCGCTTATTTCTCCAAGAGAAATTTTTATAGAAGCATTAAGAGACGAAGCAGTATATATTATTTTATTGCACAATCACCCAAGTGGAGACCCACAACCAAGTAGAGAAGATATTTTAGTTACAAAAAGAATCAAGGAAGTTGGTTTATTAGTAGGAATAGAACTTATTGATCATATTATTATAGGAGATAAGTCTTATGTAAGTCTAAAAGAAAGAGGCCTTTTTTAAATGAAACAGAAATTAGATTTTAAAATAAAAATTCATATAACACCAAAGATGACTCTTTTTCTTGCAACGATTACTTGTGTTGGATTAATGGGAGTTACTTATTTTAGTAAACCATCAGCATTAACAGTAAAAGAGGCAATAGGAGCCGTTATTGTTCCAATGCAAGAAGGAATAAATGAAATCGGAAGTTGGTTTTTTAGTTTAACAGAAAAACAAATGAAGCTAGAAGAAGCATTAGCCGAAAATGAGGCACTAAAAAATGAAGTAGTAAAACTACAAGAAGAGTTAAAAGGATACCAAACAGATATTTATCGATTACAAGAATTAGAGGAGCTATTTGAACTTAAAAATACTTATCAGCAATATGAAACAGTAGGAGCTACTATTGTATCAAAGGATCCTGGAAATTGGTATCATAAATTTACAATTAATAAAGGATCAAAAGATGGTTTAGCTGTTAATATGAATGTTATTGCTGATGGTGGTCTTGTAGGAATTATTACCGATGTAACAGAAAATTTTGCAACTGTACGTTCTATTATTAGTGATGATAGTAGTGTAAGTGGGACAACAGCAGAATCGTTAGATTCTTGTATTGTAGAAGGTGATTTGCAATTATTAAATAAAGGATATTTAAAGCTATCTTATATTAATATTGATGCAAATATTAATAACGATGCAGAAATTATCACATCTCCAATTAGCGACAAATATTTACCTGGTCTTGTTATTGGATATGCAAAGGATATTAAGGAGGATAGTAATCGTACGACTAAGTCAGGTTATTTAGTTCCTAAAGTGGATTTTGCCCACTTAAATGAAGTATTAGTTATTACGACATTAAAAGAAACAAGCGACAAGAAATAGGAGGAAGTGTGTGAAACGACTAATAGTATTAGCAATTATTATTTTATCCTCATTTCTACTGCAAACCACCGTATTACAATCTATTCCATATTTGGCAATTACACCTAATTTATTATTGATTGTTACATTCTCATTTGGTTTTATGCGTGGTAGAAAAGAAGGAATATATGTAGGATTTTTCTGTGGACTTTTAATGGATTTATTCTATGGAGATATTATTGGATATTATACGCTTGTATATGTATATGTAGGATATATTAATGGTATCGTATCTAAATATTTAGTAACAGACATTGTATTATTACCATTAGGACTTTGTCTTTTTAGTGAATTATTTTATAATACGTATGTATATATTTTTGGATTTTTACTTAGAAATCGTTTGAATGTTATTGAGTATTTTAATAAAGTTATTATGCCAGAAACAGTTTTGACAATTTTTTGTACTATTTTTGTGTATGGTATTTTACTAATTATCAATCAAAAATTAGAAGTATCAGAGAAAAAAGGAGCGGATAAATTTGCTTAAAGACCTATTTGAAGTGTTAAAAGAGAGTATTGTAAAAATAATAAAATCAAGATTATTTGTTGCAGGGGTAGTATTTTTTGGATTATTTGCTATTTTGGTAGGTCGTTTATTTTATTTGCAAATTGTAAATGGAGATAAGTATGTTGATGATTATATTAAGACAACAAAACAAGAAATAAAGGTAAGTGCTCCAAGAGGAAATATTTATGATAGAAATGGGGAGTTATTAGCCTATAATGAAGTAGCGTATTCCATTTCTATTAGAGATACTGGAGAATATTCTAAATCAGCGGATATGCTATCTATGATATTAGAGTTAGTGCAACTGTTAGATAAATATGAACAATCTATTATTACATCAATTCCGATGGTTGTATCTAGCAATAATGAATATGAGTTTAGTGGAACAGAATCCGATAAAAGAAGATTTATTAGAGATGTGTATGGAACAGAATATATTGAAAAAAAAGCGTCTCAGGATGAAGATTGTTATGCCTATTCTGCTGAAAAAGTTATGGAATATTTAAAAAATTCTTATGGATTTACAAAATGGGAGCCTTCTAAAACTTTAGATAGAAATACAGAATTAAAAATTTTAAATATTCGTTATTCTATGGCCGCCAATGCATATCAAAAATATAAGTCAACAACAATATGTAAAAATGTAAGTGATACAATTGTTGCTGTTATAAAAGAAAATGAAGATAGTCTAAAAGGTGTGTCAGTAGAAACTGAAGAAATTCGTGTCTATCCAGATGGAGAGTATTTTGCTCATATTTTAGGGTATACCGGTAAAGCATCAGTAGAAGAATTAGAAGAGCTACAACAAGAAGATGAAACGTATGCTAGTGGAGATAATGTAGGAAAAGCTGGAATTGAAAAATCCTTAGAATTATATCTAAAAGGAGAAAAAGGAACAGATACTGTATACTTGGATAGTACAGGGCTTATATTAGAAACAATTGATAGTATAGAGCCGACAGTTGGAAATGACGTTTACTTAAGTATTGATAAAAATCTTTCTATAGCAATTTATAATATGATAGAACAGGAATTAGCAGGTATTATATATAATAAATTGACAATGGAGGATTTTACACCGACAGAGGCCATGCCTGCCCAAGACTTTTTAATACCAATAAAAGATGTCTATTTCCAAATGATTAATAACAATATATTAGATATGAGCCATTTTTCACAAGAAGATGCTTCTCAGATAGAAAAAGATATTTATAATAAATTTATACAAAAACTAGGACAAGTAAAGGTACAACTACTACAAGAACTACAAAATACAAGTTCTACACCTCAAAATACATTGTCTGAAGAATTACAAGATTACATTGAATATATATATTCTTTATTATCTGGCAATAGTCATAAAATATTGCTTTCAGATAAAATAGATAAAACAGATGAAACATATAAAAAATGGACAAATGAAGAAATCAGTTTTAGAGAGTTTATGTTTTATGCCATGTCAAAAGAATGGGTGGATGTATCTACAATTTCATCTGATATAAAATATTCAAGTACCGATCAACTTTATGGATTAATATTAGACTATTTGTTTGGAACAGATGGAAGTACAGGTGTATTAGATAGTGATACAGGGTTTGCAAAACGAATTTATGATTATTTAATTCAAGATGAAGTTATTACAGGAAATGAAATTTGTTTAGCATTATACGACCAAAATATTATTGAGAAAGATTCTTCTAAAATGGCAAGTTTAGCAACAGGAAATAAACAAATGGCATTTGATGTAATGAAAGAATGGATCGCTAATTTACAGTTAACACCGGCACAAATAGCTTTGGATCCTTGTTCTGGTGGAGCAGTTGTAACCGATACAGATACAGGTGAACTGTTAGCCGTTGTGTCTTATCCAGGTTATGATATTAATCAGTTATCTGGAACCATTAATGCAGATTATTATAAGAAATTAACAGAAGATTTATCTTCTCCATTTTATAATAGAGCAACTCAAACTAGAATTGCTCCAGGTTCTACCTTTAAGATGATATCTACAATTGCTGGTTTAGAGGAAGGAATTGTAACAACAGATTCTTGGATTGAATGTGCAGATCACCCATATCCTCATGGTGGACAACGTTGCTGGTTGTATCGTGAAACCGGTCATGGACATGGTGCATTAAATGCAGTAGGTGCACTTACAAACTCTTGTAACTACTATTTCTATGATATTGGATATCGTTTAAGTTTAGATGCAAATGGAAATTATGATGATGAGTTAGGTATATCTCGTTTAGCGAAGTATACTCAGTTATTTGGATTTGATAGTAAAACTGGTATTGAAATTAATGAAAATTCACCACATATTTCAACAGAATTGCCAATCGCTTCTGCAATTGGACAAGGATCCAATAACTTTACAACATTACAGCTTTCTCGTTATGTTACAGCAATCGCTAATAGAGGAACTGTATACAATTTTTCCTTAATTAATA
>CALWGN010000227.1 GCA_944380055.1 uncultured Lachnospiraceae bacterium | reverse complement strand
AATTCCATTTGATACAGAAGAATTCTTAAAACAGTTAGAAGAACTTGCAAAGGCAAGTTATGAAAATAGTGAGAATATTGTAGAGATGGTAGAGGAGATTGTACCAACATTCCATCCGAAGAAAAATGAAAAGATTAAAAAAGAATATAAAGATGATAGGATTGTAAAGGGACAATTTTCGGTAATGGATGAAGTTGCTTTGACGAAAGAAGCGAGGTAGTGAAGAGAGTATAAGAGGGAAAATATGAATAAATTATTAATTGTTGGAGCAGGTGGACATGGAAGATGTTGCTTAGATATTGCCAGAGATATGAAGCAATTTCAGAGAATTGATTTTTTGGATGATAATCGTGTAGGTGAAGTGCTTAATGAATGTAAAGTTATTGGAACTATAGGTGATATATCTACATATTATCCAGAATATACTAATATTTTTATTGCAGTTGGCAATAACAAGTTAAGAGAAGAACTATCAATAAAAGCTAAAAATATTGGTTATACGCTTGTATCCTTAATTAGTAGTGATGCTTATATCTCTAGATATGCTGTAATTGGAAATGGAAATGTTGTTTTTCCAAAGGTAGTAGTTGAAGCTAATGCCAAAATTGGAAAAGGATGTATACTTGGGTCAAGTACTGTGATTAATCATGATGCTTCTATTGAGGATTATATACTTATCAATACAGGAAGCATTATAAGGCCAGAAGTATCTATTGGATCATTAACATCTATCGGATGTAATTGTGTTATATCTTTTGGTAGTCAGGTTGAGATGAAAAGCATAATTGATGATTATAGTCATATAAAGTAAGTAGAATAGCTATATTTTGAGGTGAATATATAATGTATAAAAAGTATGTAAAACAGAGTATTGATTTTTTGATGTCATTCATAGGTATTATAATATTGAGTCCCATTTTCCTTTTTTTATGTATTTGGATTAAGTTAGATAGTAAAGGTCCTATTCTATTTAAGCAAAAAAGAGTAGGTAAGGATAAAACATATTTTTATATATTGAAGTTTAGAACAATGTATATTGATACTCCAAAGGATATGCCAACACATATGTTGGCTAATCCAGAACAATATATTACCAAGGCAGGAAGGTTCTTAAGAAAAACATCATTAGATGAACTGCCACAGATCATCAACATACTAAAAGGAGATATGTCTATTATTGGTCCAAGACCTGCACTGTGGAATCAAGACGATTTAATTGCAGAGAGAGACAAATATAAAGCAAATGATGTAAAACCAGGACTAACTGGATGGGCTCAGATAAATGGAAGAGATGAGTTAGAAATACCAGTAAAGGCTAAGTTAGATGGAGAGTATGTTGAGAAAATGAACTTTCTATTTGATTGTAGGTGCTTTTGGGGGACTATTAGTTCGGTAATGAAGCATGAAGGAGTTGTAGAGGGAGGAACGGGAAGCATTAATAATCAAAATAAAGTAAGTTAGTATTGGAAAGTTAATTACATGAATTGAATGGGAATGGATAAAAGAGATGAAAAGAATATTAATAACAGGTGCTAATAGTTATGTAGGAATAGCTGTGGAAAAATGGTTATTAAAAGATATAGAAAATTATAAAATTGATACATTAGATATGTTGGATAAAAATTGGAGAGGATTTAATTTTTCTTCTTATGATGTCGTATTTCATGTAGCAGGTATAGCCCATGCAGATGTAGGAAATGTGTCAGAAGAACAAAAACAGTTATATTACAAAGTAAATAGAGATTTAGCAGTAGAGGTGGCAAAACGATGTAAAAATGCTGGAGTTAGGCAGTTTATTTTTATGTCTTCAATGATTATTTATAGTGGTTGTAAAGAAAATTTAATAACAAAAGAAGTAGAGCCAAAACCATTAAATTTCTATGGTGATAGTAAATGGCAAGCGGATCAGAAGATAAGAAATTTATCAGACAAAGGATTTAGAGTAGTAGTGGTTCGCCCGCCTATGATTTATGGTAAGGGGAGTAAAGGAAATTATCCAGAACTTGCAAAGTTGGCTGGAAAATTACCAGTATTTCCTGTTGTTAAAAATAAACGTTCTATGCTACATATTGATAATTTGTGTGAATTTATAAAATTGATGATAGATAATGAGGAGCAAGGTGTATTTTTTCCACAGAATAGAGAGTATACGAACACCAGTGATATGGTAAGAATGATTGCAGAAGTAAAAGGACATAAAATTTTGATGATCCCATGTTCGAATACGTTAGTAAGGATTATGGGGAAAATACCAGGGAAAATAGGTAAATTGGCTACGAAAGCTTTTGGAGATTCTGCATACGACATGAGTATGAGTGAATATAAGGAGAACTATAGGATTTATACACTAAAAGAAACTATTTGTATAACAGAAGGATAAGTTGAAAAATTAATATTAGTTAAGGAGTTCCTAATATGAATAAGAAAATAGAAGTCATAAAAAAAACTAATAACATACAAGAAAATAGAAATAACAAATCAAAAATTAATGTTTTTATTATTGGTCTTCGAGGATATACACAAAATTATGGTGGTTGGGAAGCTTTTGCACATGGATTGCTAGATAATTGGATTGATGAAGATGTACACTTCTTTGCATTTGAAAAAGTTGATGAATTTTTCAAAGAAGAGATAGTAGAGGTTAATAGAGTTACATGCATTCGCATTTGTGAAAAGGAAAAAGGTAGCTCGGCAATGATGAAGTATGATAAAAATTGTACAGAATTTGCATGTGAATATATTAAGAAAAACAATATTAGCAATCCAATTTTATTTCATTTAGGAGTACGAATAGGGCCATATTTATGGTTAAAACGTAATAAAATAAAGAAGATGGGAATAAAAATGATGGAGAATCCAGCAGGTGCTGAGTGGAGAAGAACAAAATGGAATAAAGCAGTGCAGATTTATTTGTGGATTTCAGCTATGCTGATGGCAAAAGCATCAGATTGTTTGACTTGTGATAATGAAGGTATAAAAGAATTATATGATAGAATGCTTATTGGGAGAAAACCACAACTCGAATTTGTAGCATATGGAGTAAATGAAGCTAATGCTGTTCCAGAAGAAATGCCTGAGAAGGTAAAAAAATATTTTGATAAGTGGAATATACAAAAGGATGAGTATTACTTAGTGCTTGGACGCTTTGTTCCAGAAAATAATTATGAAATGATGCTTAAAGGTTTTATGAAGTCAAATACTAAAAGAAAATTATTAGTAATTTGTAATTATAAAACAGAATTACAAAAGTATTATCATTATATTAAAAAAAATACTAAATTTTATACTGATGATAGAATTGTAATGGCGGGGACACTCTACGAACCTGAAATTTTAAATTACGTAAGGCAACACGCAAGAGGCTATGTGCATGGTCATTCTGTGGGAGGAACAAATCCAGGTCTTTTAGAAGCTATGGCAGAAACAGATGTTAATATTTTATACGATGTTAATTTTAATAAATATGTTGGAGATAATGCAGCACTTTACTTTAAAACAGAAATTGAATTAGCAAAAATAATAGAGCAAGTAGATATTATGAAAGATGAAGAACGTTTAAAAAGAGGAAGGTTAGCAAGAAAGAGAATGAGAGACCACTATTCTTGGGTACATATTGTGGAGGAGTATAATAAAATTATTCATAAGCTAGTAGAAAGTTAGTTAATTAATAGTATAATGTTAATAGGGAGATCTAAAGGTGAAAGAAAAAAATATACTGATGATAGTACACACAATGGGAAATTTAGAAGTAACAGATAATGATAGATTTACTTATATTGCAAAAAAACTAGTGGAAAAAGGGCATCATGTTGAAATTGTAACTTCAGATTTTGAGCATCATAAGAAAAGATATAGAGATGAAAATATTATAAAACAGCATCCTTTTGATATTACTTTTTTGCATGAAAATTATTATAAAAAAAATATTTCAATTCAACGTGTATTAGGGCATATTTCATTTGCAGAAAGATTAAAAAAATATCTTAAAGAGAGGATCAAGCCAGATGTTGTTTATTGTGCAATTCCCCCGACGGTAAGTGCATCAGTAACATCAAGCTATTGTAGAAAAAATAACATAAAATTAGTTATTGATATTCAAGATTTATGGCCAGAGTCATTTTCAATAGCGCTAGGAAATTCAGTTTTATCAAGAGTGATATTGAAGCCAATGGAAATAATTGTAAATAGTGTTTATAGGCAGGCGAATTCTACCGTTGCAGTTTCAGAAACATACCTAAAGCGTGCAGAGAAAGTTAATTTAAGATCAAAGGAAAAATATGTTGTTTATTTAGGCACTGATAGCCAATTAATTGATAATTATGAAGAATTCCCTGAAGTTAACAAGAAAAAAGATGAATTTTGGGTAGGTTATATTGGGAATTTAGGTAATAGCTATGATTTTAAAAATGTATTTATTGCGTTGAGTAAATTGAAACAAGAAGGGATTACTAATATCAAGTTTATTATTGTGGGAGATGGGGATAAGAGAGGAAAGATCGAAAGATTAGCAAAAGATTATTATCAAAATACAATTATTACTGGATATTTGCCATATAAGGAGATGTTTTCATATCTAAAGAAATTTGATGTAGCAGTCAATCCTATAATTGCAGGCACAGCTAGTAGTATTGTCAATAAGGTTGGGGATTACGCTGCAGCTGGAATACCTGTTGTTAACACACAGGACAATCAAGAATACCGAAATCTTTTGGAAATGTATGAGGCTGGGATTAATACAATACCAGAAGATAGTGATGATATTGCAAGGAAGATAAAAAATCTTTATGGGAATGATAAATTACGAAAGAAAATGGGAGAAAATAATAGAAAATTATTTGAGGAAAAATTTGATCGTAATAAATCTTATGAAAAAATATTAGTGTGTATTGAGGGAGAAAAACTATAAGTTCAGATTGGTTATTATATAATGGAAAGGATATATCAATAATAGGAATTAGTATGAGAATATTACATGTTTCGTTGGGAAATCCCAAAACACATCAAGGTGGTTTAAATAGATATTGTTCAGAGATTATGGAAATGCAAAAAAAACTTGGTAATGAAGTGTTTATTTTATATCCTGGTACTTTTAAACAAAATGGTAATGTTAGTATAAAAAAAATAGGGAGAGATGAATATAGAATAGAAAATGCCCTCCCAGTTGCTATTACATATGGAATTGATGACCCAGAAAGATATATGGTGCAAGTGGATCATAAAAAATATATGAATTGGTTAAAGTTAATGCAATTAGATGTGATTCATGTGCATAGCATACAAGGAATTCATAAGGAATTCTTCAATGCCGTTAAACTTATTGGGATTCGTTTGGTTTTTACTACACACGATTACTATCCACTATGTTTTAAATGTGTATTCTATGATAAAAAAGGAAAGTTATGTGATGGATTTGATGAAGAAAAGTGTTCTCTCTGTAATTATAATTCAGGATTATCGTATAGAAAACAACAGATATTGCAGAATGATTTTTACCAATCTATAAAAAATAATTTTGTTTTTAAATTAATGAGAGAAAAGCTTGTATGGAAAGAAAATATTATTGAGAATACAGAGGATAAAGATGAGAAAGTATCTGTAGAAAAAGTTCTAGAATATAAAAAATTACATCAATATTATATAGACATATTACAAATGATGGATATTATCCACTGTAATAGTAATAAAACATATATTTGGTATAGTGAAGTGGTAGGAGATAGAAAATGTAAGATAGTAGAAATTACTCATAAAGGATTAAAGAGAAGAGTACATAAGCGAAAGGATAAATCTAGTTTTAATATTGGATATATGGGAGGGATGAGTCCTCATAAAGGATATAGAATCTTTGAAGAAGCTTTAGAATTATTATCAAAAAATTCAGATAAAAAGTGGAATGCCTTCTTTTATGGTGGTAAATTTTCAAATGAAAATACAAATAATAAGTTTTATAACGGATATTTTAGTACGAAAGATTCTGCTAGAATATGGGAAAATATAGATATTTTAGTTGCACCAAGTCAATGGCCAGAGACTTTTGGTTTTATTATTTTAGAAGCACTTTGTCAGGGAATACCCGTTGTTACCTCCGAATTATACGGAAGCAGTTATTTGGTTGAAAAATTGGAAAAAAGGCTTGTATTTTTTCATGAAAGTGCAAACGAGTTAATGGAAGCATTGATTTGGATTATGAATGAAAGTATATATAATTCACTCTGTGAAAGAATAGATAAAATGCAATTGGATATAGACATGAAGTGCCATACGAAAAAAATATTAGAGTTATATCAATAAGTGAAATGGAGATATTTAAATGAATATTATAAAATTAATAAATAGTATAACCAATAAGTTATTGCATAGGAATTTGACTTTTTCAGAAGATATTCCGATAGGATATTTATTAAAAATTTGTATCCAACGAGCGTTTATGTTATTGAGAGGGAGTGTATGTTTGGGGTTAAAGCAGAAAAAAGGAAAGCTTTTTATTGGAAGAAGGGTAGAATTACAGTGTAAAAGTAAGTTAAGCATAGGTTACTGTGTTTCCTTGCAAGATGAGGTGGTAATTAATGCGTTGTCAAAAGAAGGGATTATTCTTGGAGATAATGTTTCCATAGGAAAGAGGAGTATGATAAAGACTTCGGGATCACTTACAGCAGTTGGAAAAGGATTTTATATGGGACATGATTCTGCTATGGGAAATGACTGTTTTATAGGAGCAGCTGGTGGAGTAATAATTGGATCTTATGTAGCAATTGGTCAAAATGTAAGGTTTCATTCTGAAAATCATGAATTTCGTGATCCCGACAAGATGATTTGTGAGCAAGGAGTTAGTAATCAAGGGATAAAGGTGGGAGATGATTGTTGGATAGGAGCAGGTGCAGTTATTTTAGATGGTGTAAATATTGGTAGTGGTTGTGTTATTGGTGCAAATACATTAGTAAATAAGAATATTCCAGATTATGCAATAGCAGTAGGAAATCCAGTAAGAATTGTAGGATATAGGAGATAAAAAAGCATATGAAACTAGGCGTAGTAATACTAAATTATAATACTAGTAATTCAGTTGTTAATTTAATTAATAAAATACAAAATTATTCAGATATTGATTATATAGTTATAGTAGATAATAATTCAGCTAAGGAAGATTCTCAGTTATTAAGAAAAGTTATTAGTAATAAGGTAGAGGTTATTTATAGTAAAGAAAATAGTGGTTATGCATCAGGAAATAATATAGGTATTAGAAGGTTAATTGATGATAAGAAGGTAGATGTTGTTGTAATTTGTAATCCTGATATTTTTTTTGAAAATGAAGTAATAAAAAAAATAAAAGAAACTTTTAAAAATAACTTAGATTATGCTATATTAGGAAGTCATAGAGTTGATGGGAAAAATAAACACACACAAAGACAATACTGGAAGTTACCAACATTTAAGAGTGAATTAAAGGAGCTTTCTATTATATTTGATAATTCAAAAACAGAAAACTGTTATAAATTTAGTGACACAATAGAAGAAGTAGTTGAAGTTGAGGTAGTACCAGGATGCTTTTGGGCAGCACGAGCAGATATTTTAAAGCGAGTGGATTATTTGGATGAACATACTTTTCTATGGTATGAAGAAAATATTCTTGCTAAAAAGATACAACGTATCGGGTATAAAAAAGGAGTTTTAACAAAAACAACAATTGTTCATGACCATGACTTAGCAACAACTAACAATTTTAATTATCAATCAGCAAAGATTGGAGCTACCTCTCGATGGTATTATATTTCTAAATATAGTGATTTTGCAATATGGAAAAAGTTGGTTTTAAAAATTATGATATGTTTGAATCTATTATGTTTTAGAATTTATTGTTATTTAAGGAGAAATAAGAATGGGAAGAGCAGAAGTAAAAACTAAATTAATTCATATGAGTTTTAATTTATATCATGCTAAAATGGTATTGGGAGCAAAGTGTAGAGAAAAGGGAATCTACTGGCCTTGGCCACAGTTTAAAAAGCTAAAAAAATATAACAATATGTATAAGGGTAAGAGATGTTTTATTATTGCTACTGGTCCTAGTTTAACATTAGAAGATGTAGAGTTACTAGAAGGTGAGATAACATTTTCTATGAATTCGATTGTAAAGTGGTTTGATAAAACTGATTGGAGACCAACGTACTATTTTCTTCAGGATATATCTGTTTATAAGGCTCTTAAAGAAGATATTCAAAAGTATAATATTCAGAATATGTTTGTTAGTAGTTATCTAGCATATAGATTTAAAATTAAGAAATGCAATGTATATCCGCTAGACTACATGAATCATATAAAGGATAATACTAATTTTAATACAAAATTTTCAAAAGATTGTAGTATTACTATATATGATGGATATACTGTTGTATATTCTATTATTCAGATGGCTTATTATATGGGGTTCTCTGAAATTTATTTATTAGGAACCGATTGTGATTACTCTGGAGTTAAAAAGCATGCCTGTGGACATGGAGTTAAAATGGATAAAAAACTTGAAAGTAATGTAACGGATAGATTAGTTTATATGTATGATTATACTAAAAAAGTGTTGAAAGGAGAAAACATTAAGATCATTAATGCTTCAAGAGGTGGAAAGTTAAAAGTATTTGAGGTAGTTAACTTAGAAGATGTCTTAGAAAGTGAAGAAAATGAGTAAGATTAAGTATTTGGATATAATAATTATTTTTACAATTTTGCTTAATATGCTTGTGCCATATGAGTATTATATTGTAGAAATGATGATATTTTTGGCCTATTGTATCATAAAGTCTAGACGATTAATTGTAAAAACAGGTGCAGATATATGGATATTTATGTTTATTACGATTCTTGCTATTATAATGAGTATTTATAATAGAATAGATATATCTTTCTATATGATTATAAGAGGATGTCAGTATTGTTTAGGTTTGGTTATAGCTATTTATATAGGAGTATACCTTCAACGATATTTTATTGATGAAAAGAGACTTATTCAAGATATTGCTAGAGCAGGTATGCTCATGACTATTTACTATATTGGATATCTCTTATTATTAAATGATTTTAGCTTTGCAACATTAAGAGAAAATAGAGTGAATACGTCCATTGCATTTATTGCATCTATTCAAATGATTATGTATATAAATAATGAGCGTATTTTCTCAAAAAAAACAGATAGATGTTTGTTAATTGGAAGTATGATATTAAGCTTATTTGGATTTAGTAGAAGTAATTTAATGATTATTTTAATTGCTTTTGGTTTTAGCATAATTTCAAAAGCTAGATATAAGAAATATTTTATTAACTCTTTTATTATATTGCTAGTAGCAATCCTAGTATTTATTGGGATGGCTTGGTATTATGCAGATAAACCAGATACATTAATAGGTTCATATATAAATAAACTATTGTTGAGTTTGTCTGAGCTTAATTCCTCACAAGTATTTTCATCTGATGCAGAAATTAGTGCAAATTGGAGAGGATATGAGGTAAGTCAGGCCGTTCAACAGTTTAAAAAATCAAATATACTACAGCAAGTATTTGGACAAGGATTTAGAGGAGTATATGTAGGACAATATTCGGTATATGTTGGAGGAACAGATGGCTATTTACCACTTTTACATAACGGATATTTTTCAGTTCTTACCTATTCAGGAATAGTGGGACTAGTGTTATATATGTTATTTTATATAAAAAAAATAATATATATGAAAAAAAATGGTGATAAAATAACTAATTATACTACTTGTATATATATGAGCTTTCTTGTTAGTTATATTGTGATAACATTTTTTATTAATGGCATGATAGCAAAATCAATATATTTTATTCCAGGTATTTTTATAGGATATATGGCATCAAGAAGTAGATATAGGTTAAGACAATATTAATAATCTAATATAGAAATGAGGAGAGTATTAAATTGGGAAAAATTAGTATAAAAGATAATGGAATTTGGAGAAATATTGTACTAGCCTTAATAGCTCAAGTAATTACATTAATTTGTAGCATTGCAATAGCATTTATATTCCCAAAGTTTTTTAATGTTGAACAATATGCATATTGGCAATTATTTTCATTCTATATAGGATATGTAGGGATATTTCATTTCGGATTTAATGATGGTATTTATTTAAGGCTAGGTGGAAAGCATTATGAAAATTTAAAAATGCCTTTATTAAAGGCACAAATAAATATTTTAATAGTTATGCAGATAATAATATCAGTTGGTATAATTGGATATGGTGTATTATTTCAATATGATGTACAGCGAAAGTATGTTATTATCTTGGTTGGAATATATTCCTTAGTCAATAATATTGGAACGTGTTTTGGGTATATTTTTCAAGCTGTTAATTATACTAGATGGTACTCATTATCTATTATATTAGAAAGAGTGATTTTCTGCTTATGTGCTATAATGTTGGTTTGTAATTACATTTTCAATATAAATTTAATGATATTGTGCTATATTATTTCTAAAACAGTGGCATTATTATATTGTTTATTTAAGGGACGTAATATAATTTTATGTAAAGCTATTCCTATGCATAAAGCAATTTACTATTACAAAAGTTGTATAAAATCAGGGATTTTTTTAATGATGGCAAATTTATCAGCTACATTAATTTTAGGAATTGGAAGATTTGTTATGGACCAGGTATGGGGAATACAAATGTTTGGAAAATTTTCATTTGCTAATTCAATTACTCAATTTGTATTACTTTTTATTTGCCAGTTTAGTATGGTTATGTTTCCTAATCTGCGCCGACAGACAAAAGAAAAAAATATCATAATATATTCTAAAATTAAAAATATGTTTACATATTTGGGACTACCTATATATATTATGTATATACCATGTCAAATATTTATCTCATGGTGGCTACCACAGTATGCAGAAAGTATGAGGTATATGATTATTTTACTTCCAATATGTTTATTTGATGGGAAAATGAATTTATTATTTAATACATATTTAAAAGTATTCCATTGTGAGAAAAAGATGTTTATTATAAATATTACTGCGGTGCTGTTTAGTATAATTTTTGCATTAGTAGGAGCGTTTGTTTTTAATAATGAATATGTGATAATATATGGAATGGTTATATCAATAATATTTAGAAGCATTATAGCGGAGAAACAAGTAAATAAGTTAATGAAATTAAGAGAAAATCATAGCTATTGGATAGATGTTATAGTAACTATTTTATTTTGGAGTATTTTTGGAAGTATAGATAATATCAGTGTAGGCATTATAATTTATATTATCTTATGTGCAAGTATATATATATTTGGATATTTTGTAAGAAGTAAGAAAGCTATTGTATAAAAGCCATGCGGATACTTTTAGAGAAAAAATAAGATTAGTTTAGGAATAGGCTGAAAAATTATATAAATGAGTTATTATTAGAGTATTACTATTTATAAAATGTACTTTTATAAGTTAGAAATATATCCCAGAAAAAATGAAAGTAGGATAGAGAATTTGTTATAATGAAATGTATAATACTCTCTAGGAACAGAAAAATTGTTTGAAGGTAAACATTATAATTTATTTCATATACATTTGTTTTGTTTAGTATAGAAAAGAAAGGGGATACATGATGAACACTTATTTAGTAACAGGAGCAGCTGGATTTATCGGAGCAGCAATTGCTAAACGGCTGATTAGTGAAGGAAATAATGTTGTTACAATTGATAATTTATCAACAGGAGCCGTTGAAAATATTCCAAAAGGTTGTATTTTCATAGAAGGAGATGTTTATAATCCTGATGTATTAAGAGAGTTAAATCAATATGAATTTAATGGAATTATTCATATTGCTGGTCAAAGTTCAGGAGAGATTAGTTTTTCAAATCCAGTTTATGATTTAAAAACAAATACTCAAGCTACAATCCAATTATTAGATTTTGCAAAGAGGAAAGGTGTTAAGCATTTTGTATATGCAAGTTCGATGTCAGTATATGGAGATCAACAAAAAGATTTTGTTTCAGAAGATACAGTTCCATGTCCAAAGTCGTTCTATGCGGTTGGTAAGCTGGCAAGTGAACATTATCTGAGAATTTATAGTGATTTTGGTATTAAATGTACGATTTTAAGATTTTTTAATGTATATGGGATTGGTCAGAATATGAAAAACTTAAACCAAGGAATGGCTAGTATCTATTTGGCAATGGCCATTAAAGATAAGCATATTCTAGTAAAGGGAAGTAGAGATAGATTTAGAGATTTTGTATATATTGATGATGTGGTGGAAGCAGTCTTTTTATCTGTAAAAGATGAACATGGGCAGAAATTTGATGTATTTAATGTTTCTACAGGAAAGAAGCAGACAGTAGAGCAGGTTATTACCATGATTCAGAAAAATTTACCTTATGATATTTCTGTAGAGTATGTAGAAGGAACACTGGGAGATCAAAAAGGAGTTTATGGTAATAATTCAAAAATTAAAAAGAAATTAAATTGGAAACCTAATTATACATTTGAACAGGGTATGGAAAAAATGATTAAATGGGCACAAGAATTAAATTTTTAATTTTATAAAATGAAATATGGATTTAATATTAGATAAGAATACTAAATATAGTTTTTTATTTCATGATAGATAGAAATATCTCATATGATACTATAGTATACATAAGGTAGGTCAGGTAGTATTAAAGAAAAGCTATTTGATTGATGATTATTAAATAATTAGGTAATTGGGAGACGAGTTTCCAGTCGTAATGTCAAGAGGATGAAAAACATAAAAGTTCTGATTTTCAGGAGATATACGCAGAAATAGGATTTTATGAGATGAAAAGAAATCAAACACAAGTCCGTCAGTAAAAACGTATGAAGTGCACGTCTATGTGGCCTATGAGAGTAGTGACTTTAAGCAGTGAACATATTGGTACTTATGGATCTTATCGGCAATGATAACGGTAATAAGTTGGGCAATTTAAGCAGGGAGGAGATCTGTGTGAAGTGTTTTCTCATTCGAGGTTTTACGCCATGCAATATAGAAGCTGTTCTTGAAGTCAACATCATAAACTTAAGAGAAAATTCTAATTAAGTCCTATATATTTTTTTAGAATCAAAAAATTTTCTTAAAAATGCCCATAGATATCCCTTTACTTGATATGGGCATTTTTCAATCTCAAAAACT
>CALWGN010000226.1 GCA_944380055.1 uncultured Lachnospiraceae bacterium | reverse complement strand
TCAGGTAATGTGGAATACGAATTAAACATAATAAATCCTGAAACAGCAGCGTTAATGGAAGCAACTTTAGAGGAAATAGAGACTGCTTCAGATTCGCAAGAAGAACAGGTCACGAGTAAGACTAATTTAGGCAATCGTTTACCAACGAGTGTGGATGAGACAACACTTAAGAAGACTTTTGAAACTTCATACTCAAATAGTTTGATGTTAAGAAATACAGATGAGAAGAAAAATGTATTAGAAAAAGCAGATGAGACAAAAGAGAGCGCTATTGAACAAGAAAGTTCAACGGAAGAAGGAAGTGACCTTAAAAGCTATTTTAAGAATAAGTTACTTGTAGATTCAGACAAAGTGGAAATAGCATTAAATGTTCGTCAAGATGCCAACGTAGAAAGTGAAATAGTTGGAAAAATTTACCCAAATGGTGTAGCTGAAATATTAGAAGAAAGTGGAGAATGGGTACATATTCGTTCTGGAAATGTAGATGGTTTTGTTCATAAAGACTATATATTAACAGGTGACGAAGCCTCAAGTAAGGTAGACCCAGAAAAGTTAAAAACTGTAAAAGTTATTGCAAAAAGTTTAAATATCCGTTTAGCACCAAGCACAGAAGCGGGTATTTTAGATGTAACAAGTTCAGGTGCACAATTTGAATTTGTAGAAGAAAGAGATGGATGGGTAACTATCCAATATAGTCCAGATACAAAGGGCTATGTATCAGCTGAATTTGTAGAAGTTGATTATTATTTTGACACAGCACTCACAGTAGAAGAAATTGCTCAAAAGGAAGAAGAAGCAAGGCTTGCAGAAGAGGCAAGAAAGGCAGAGGAAGCAAGAGTTGCAGAGGAGGCTAGACTTGCGGAAGAAGCAAGAAAGGCAGAAGAGGCTAGAATTGCAGAGGAGGCTAGAGCTGCAGCAGAAGCAGCCGCTCATCCATTAGTATCCTTAGGAGTATTTAAAATAACATATTATTGCCATTGTGAAATATGTACAGGAAAAAATGATGGTATAACAGCAACTGGATCAAAGGTACAAGAAGGAAGAACAATCGCAGTTTATCCAGCTCAAATTCCTCTTGGATCCGAAGTTGTTATTGATGGAAAAACATATGTGGCAGAAGATAAAGGTAGTGGTGTGGGCATGAACCGCATTGATATTTACGTAGATTCTCATGAAAAAGCATTACAATTAGGTGTAAAGTATGCAGAAGTTTTTGTGAGAAAATAATTATATATAAATGATACAAAAAGAAAACGAATTTGTAAAAGAAAGAAGCTATAGCAGTTTGCTATAGCTTTTTTTTACGTTAACTAAGAAGGGAATCTGTTAGGCTCACTAGAATTTTATTTTTGTAATTTTATTTTCAATGGTCTATAAGCGTTATTTATGTAAAATGTACGAATATAAATGCAAAGGTTTGCGTATGACATTTGCTAAAGTTACGCGTGTTATCTATTTAACGTGTATGGATAGCAGTAAATGTTTTTTATTGCTAGATTCTAAGATAAAAAATAGGAAAAGATATAGAAAATATAAAAATATTATAAAATACATCAATATATGATTTAGTTTTATATAGTTGTGGTACAATACAAGTATTATCATAAAAAATCTAGGGATACTCATATGTATCTAAAAGTAGAAGATATTACTAGTGGTGGAGGTGTGGTATATGGAGTTTAAAATTGATATATCAAAATCCTATGGAATTGTATTAGAAGGTGGTGGGGCAAAAGGAGCCTATCAAATCGGTGCATGGAAAGCGTTAAAAGAAGACAATATTTCTATATCAGGTGTTTCAGGAGTATCGGTAGGGGCGTTAAATGGAGCCCTAATTGTTATGGACAAGTTAGACGAGGCAATAGAAACATGGGAACATATTAATTACTCTCAAGTAATGAAAACAGAAAATAAGCTTGTCAATGCTGTTTTTCACGGAGATTGGAAAAATACAACTATTGCATCCTTTATGAAAGATGGTTGGAAAATTCTTTCAGATGGTGGATTAGATATCACCCCATTAAAGGAGTTAATTAAAAAATCAGTAGATGAGGAGGTAATTAGAAAATCCTCTAAGCAATTTTTTATTACCACTTATTCATTAACAAACCACAAATTATTAAATATTAATGCAAAAGATATTGAAGAAGATAGACTTTGTGAAATGCTACTTGCTAGTGCCTATTTTCCAGTATTTAAAAATGAACCATTGAATGGAGAGAGGTTTACCGATGGGGGTGGTTGGAATTTAGTACCCATAGATGCATTAATAGATGCAGGATACAAAGACATTATTGTAATTCGGATTTATGGAATCGGACATCAACGAAAGATAGAAATACCAGAAGGAGTTACAATCTATGAAGTGGCGCCAAGATATAATTTAGGTGGTGTATTAGATTTTGACTCAAAAAGAAGTAGAAAAAATTTAAAATTAGGATATTATGATATGAAGCGTTTGCTTTATGGTCTAGATGGCATTCATTATTATTTTGATTGTCAAATGGAAGAACAACAATATTATGAAGAAATTGTAGAAAAGATAGGAAAAGAGTATGAGAACATCTCACTTAGATATATAAATGAAAAAGTAATTCCTCATTTAGCAGAAAAATTAGGAAAAAAGAAAGATGCCACATATAAGGAAATATATTTACAAATATTAGAGTTATGTGGAAAAGAGTTAAAAATAACAAAATATAATATATATACAGAAAAAGAATTTATAGAAAAAATAAAAGAAGCATTAAGGGTACAGGAAAAACTTATGCCAGATATGATAATTCAATTAAAAGATACAATAGAAAAAATAATAGATTAAGATTCAATTAGCCCCCCCTTGTTAGGATATTTACTATCGAAGAGGGGGAGTTTTTTATATTTATGAAATGCTTTAACTATCGAATAACTGTACCAGTTTTTCCATCTACTCCATCTTTGGCTTTGTCAAGAGAAGTAATGATTGCTTTTCTATACTCACCAGTAGATACAAAGTTAGTCGCAGCAGTAATCTTTGGTAACAATCCTTGAACAGATAAGTTACCAGAATCAATTAAATCATGAGCTTCAGAAACAGATAATGTATCTAAAATCATTTCTGTACCATTGCTATTTTCAATAGAAAGTTTTTCACTTCCAGTTAAAAATAGTAAAACATCAGCATTTAATTCATGAGCAAGCTTTGCGGCAGTTGCATCTTTTTCAATAACGGCACTAGCTCCTTTTAATTGTGTGTTTTGTTCTAATACAGGGATACCACCGCCACCAGCAGCAATTACTACTTGGCCAGCATTTGCTAGTAAACGAATTGCATCAATTTCATAAATTTCAATTGGTGCAGGGGAAGCTATGGCACGTTGATATCCATTTTCTACAGGAACAACAGTGTGCCCTTTCTTTCTTTCAATTTCCGCTTCTTCTTCATTCATAATACGACCAATAGTTTTAATTGGTTTATTAAAAGCTGGATCAAAAGGATCCACTTTTACTTGAGTAATAATTGTAGAAACTGTTTTAAAAATACCACGATTTAAAAGTTCTGTACGAATTTCATTTTGTAAGTCAAATCCAATGTATCCCTGGCTCATAGCACTACATACAGACATTGGTGCAACCGTAAACCCTTCATGTTTTTCACCAAATTCAGTCATAGCAGTATGAAGCATACCTACTTGAGTACCATTACTATGTGTAATAACAACGTCGCAGTGAGCTTCTACTAAATCAGCAATTGCAATAGCAGCATTTTTTACCGCTTTCTTTTGCTCAGGAAGACTTTTTCCAAATGCATTACGACCTAATGCAACAACAACTTTTCTATTTGCCATAATTTATTCCTCACTTTATAAAAAAATTTAAAATATAAAAAAAATTTAGTTTTATTATACTATATTAACGTTTATAACGTCAACGTTCACCTTTTGCATTTTTTACAAAAAAATGATATACTTTAAAAGATACTAAGTGAAAACGAAAACAAAATATTAATATAGATGAAATGTAACCTTCTAATATATAGGTTTTAGAAAACTAAATAGAAATGTTCTAGTAAATAGTATAATAAAATGGAAAAAGAAAGGAGAATGCTAAATCGTATTAACATACTAGAGAAATATAGATTTAGCAATATAAAATGGCAAAGAAAGTAGTAATTGGAATGTCAGGTGGAGTAGATTCCTCTGTAGCAGCATATTTATTAAAGGAACAAGGTTATGAAGTAATTGGAGTCACTATGCAAATATGGCAGGATGAAAATCCACTAGAAGAGGCAAATGAAGGTGGATGTTGTGGACTTAGTGCAGTAGATGATGCAAGACGTGTGGCAAATGCATTAGGAATTCCTTATTATGTTATGAACTTTAAAAAAGAATTTAAAGCAAATGTAATGGATTATTTTGTAGAAGAATATTTAAACGGAAGAACTCCAAATCCATGTATTGCATGTAATCGCTATGTAAAATGGGAATCTTTATTACAAAGAAGTTTAGCAATAGGCGCAGATTATATTGCTACTGGACATTATGCAAGAATTAAACAATTAGAAAATGGAAGATATACAATTTGCAAATCGGTTACGGATAAAAAAGACCAAACATACGCATTATATAATTTGACACAAGAACAGTTGTCAAAAACATTAATGCCAGTAGGTGAATATGACAAAGAGCAAATTAGAAAAATAGCAGAAACTATTGATTTACGTGTTTCAAAGAAAAATGATAGCCAAGAAATTTGCTTTATTCCAGATAATGATTATGCAAAGTTTATTAAGGAAAACGCCACAAAAGAGGTTCCAAAAGAAGGGAACT
>CALWGN010000225.1 GCA_944380055.1 uncultured Lachnospiraceae bacterium | reverse complement strand
TTCTTTTGCAATATCCAAACAAATAAAAGCAGTTTGGAAATATTGCGTAAACTAGGGTAAGTGTAGCATATTTTTATTGGAAAAACAATAATTTCATTGTGTTTCATAAGTAACTGAATAGATGAAGATGGAATAAGCAATGATTGTTCTTAAAAATTAGTGTTCTTTTTTAATTTTTATATACATATAATAATACTAAGTAGGTTATAAATGTGGATAGTTTGCCTAAAAAACTATAAAAAGGAATATAGTCCATATAAAAACTATAAAAAAACCATAGAAAATGTGGAAAACTATAAAAAATCCCTTGAAAAATAAGGTAAAGTGTTTTAAGATAGTGTATATAGTGGTGAAAAGTGGATAAAAGTGCCATAAAGTGGTGGAAAAGTGGAGCTTAGGAGGTGAGCGAAATGTTTATGAGTGAATATTATCATAGTCTTGATACAAAAGGGCGATTAATTATTCCTCAAAAATTTCGTGAACAACTAGGTAATGAATTTATACTATCTCGAGGTTTAGACCATTGTCTTTATATTTATACACAAGAGGAATGGGAAAAATTCATTGAAAAACTATCTACTTTACCAGAACTTTCTAATGCTAATGGGCGTAAATTAAATCGATTTTTTATTGCAGGTTCTATTCAATGCGAAGTAGACAAGCAAGGAAGAGTATTAATTCCAGCAAGTTTAAGGGAATTTGCTTCTTTAGAAAAGGAAGTAGTATTAGCTGGTGTAGGAAAAAGAATAGAAGTATGGAATAAGAATGCATGGGAAGATTATAACAATTTTGATGATGTAGAAGGTATCGCAAGTAGCTTAGAAGCATTTAACATATAAATATATATAGTTATATATTTACATATAATAAGAATTTATTTTATAAAAAATTGCTCTATGAGAGCGAATACCTATAGCTTATAAGACAGAAAAATAGACAGAATAAAAGGAGGACAGGTTCCATGGAATTTAAGCATAGATATGTTTTAAAAGATGAAAAAATTGAAAGTTTGAATATAAAGCCTGATGGATACTATGTAGATGGAACATTAGGTGGAGCTGGACATGCATATGAAGTATGTAAAAAATTAAATCAAAAAGGTAGATTTATTGGAATTGACCAAGATGGGGAAGCTATTGAAGCTGCAAAAAAAAGGCTAGAGCCATTTGGTGATACAGTTACAATTGTTAGAAGCAATTACGTAGATATGATGTCTGTATTAGACAATCTTGGAATTGAAAAAGTGGATGGAATTGTATTAGATTTAGGTGTATCTTCATATCAGCTAGACAATGCCATGCGTGGCTTTACATATAGAGAAGACGTACCATTAGATATGAGAATGGATCAAAGAAAAGATAAAACAGCAAGAAATATTGTAAATGAATATAGCGAACAGGAACTATATCGAATCATTAGAGATTATGGTGAGGACAAGTTTGCTAAAAATATTGCAAAGCATATTGTTCGAGGCAGGAAAGAAAAGCCAATAGAAACAACTGGTGAATTAATTGAATTAATTAAAGCAGCAATTCCTATGAAAGTTAGAGCGGTTGGCGGTCATCCTGCAAAGAAAACATTTCAAGCAATAAGAATTGAATTAAATGGAGAATTGGATGTATTAACTCGTTCTATTGATGCTATGATAGACCGACTAAATCCAGGTGGAAGGCTTAGTATTATTACATTCCATTCGCTGGAAGATAGAATTGTTAAAAATAAATTTAAGGAAAATGAAAATCCTTGTATTTGTCCACCAGAATTTCCAGTATGTGTATGTAAAAGAAAATCAAAAGGAAAGGTTGTTTCAAGAAAGCCGATTCTTCCGTCAGATGAAGAGATAAGAGAAAACAAAAGATCAAAGAGTGCAAAGTTGAGAGTTTTTGAAAGGATAGGGGAATAAAATGGCTAGAGCGAAGGTAGAAAAAACAAGAACAAAATCGTATATGAAAACAAGAGAGTATATTGATGGAAATACTGTTCGCAGAGAACAGGTTGCAGTACCAGTTCCAAAACAAGAGCCAAGAAAATCTAATCCAAATAGGCAAAAGTCTATTGAATTTCAAAGACGATTGGCAGAGGAACGAAAAAAATCCAATCCGTACACAATAAAACAAAAGTTAGTTGTAGCATCGTCAGTTAGTATTGTTGCAATAGCGAGTATATTTTATTTATTATCAGAATCATCCGTTGCAAACAATATGAATCAGTTAAAAACGATGCAAAAGCAATACAATCAATTAGTGATTGATAATGATGCACTAGAAAACGACATTGTATCAGGGATTGATTTACAACAAATATATGATATTGCAACTGGAGAATTAGGAATGGTTTATCCAGGAAAAGATCAAGTTAGATCTTATGAAAAAACAGAAGGGGATTATGTAAGACAGTACGATAAGATCCCAACAGAATAAGTATAGAAAGGCCAGACTTATGAAAAAAACATCTAAAAAAGTTTCGACAAGTCAAAATCCAAGAAATAAAGCCAAGAGAAAATCTAAGATTATGCCATATATGCAAATAAAATTGTTATTTTTACTTATGGCAATTGTTCTTGCATTAGCGATTTTAATTGGTGTTATGGTTTTTGTAGTGACAAATAAGGGGGATGAGTTTTCAAAGAAGGCAGTAAATCAATTAAATTATAGTAGTACAACACTTACAGCAAAAAAAGGTGCAATTTATGATAGAAACATGATGACATTAGCTGAAAGCTATCGAGTATATGTATTGATATTAGATCCTAAATTAATTACAGAAAATGAATACATATTAGATACAACAACAAGTGCATTAGCAGATTGCTTTGGCTTAGATAAAAATGAAGTAATGCAAGCAGTACAAGAAAATCCATCCAGTCAATACTTAAGATATGGTGGAAAGACCGTATTAACTCATGAACAGGTAGAAGCATTTGAAGCACTAGAAGAGGAAACCAATAAAGCTGCATCAGCAAGTAGTGGTACAGATGCTAAGAAAAAAATTCAAGGTGTATGGTTTGAAACCGAATATAGAAGAAGTTATCCATACAATGAATTAGCAAGTAAAGTAATAGGCTTTACAACAGAGGATACAACAGATGGTCTATGGGGAATTGAAAAGCAATATGATAGTGTTCTTTCTGGTATTGATGGAAGAGAGCTAGGCTTTTTAAATGATGAATCCTTATTAGAACGTCAGATTATTGAACCTACGGATGGTAATTCTATTGTAAGTACAATTGATTTAAACATACAAAAAATTATTACAGAACAAATGAACTTGTGGATGGAAGAGTATGGTGCAAAGGCTGTATCAGTTTTAGCTATGGATCCAAATAATGGAGATATATTAGCATTAGCAACAGATTCTGATTATGATTTAAATAATCCAAGGGATCTAACAGCTTTTTATACAGAAGAAGAATTAGCTAGTATGTCAGAAGAAGAACAATTAAAAGCTTTAAATGAAAATATTTGGAGAAACTATGTTGTTAATAATACATTTGAACCAGGTTCTACTGCAAAAATATTAACAGTTGCTGCCGCATTAGAAGAAGGTGTGGTTAGCATAGATGATATGTTTTATTGTAATGGTGTTAGAAATGTAGCAGGATATAACATTAAATGTCATAACTATGCAATCGGTGGTTGTGGACATATTAATCTAGCAGAAGCAGTGGCAAATTCTTGTAACCTTGCTTTTATGGAAATAGGAGAACGATTAGGAAGAACAGAGTTTTCTAGATACCAAGAAATCTTTAATTTAGGACAAAAAACAGGAATCGATTTACCAGGGGAAGCAAGTGCAGCAGGATTAATTTATAGTGAAGAGCAGTTAAATGTAACAGAATTAGCTACAAATTCTTTTGGTCAAGGTTATAATGTAACTATGATTCAATTAGCCAGTGCTTTTGCATCTACTATTAATGGAGGGTATTATTATCAACCAAGAGTAGTAAAAGGTATTGTAGATTCTAACGGCCGAGTGGTAGAAGAAAAAGACCCTGTATTAGTTCGAGAAACAGTAAGTTCTTCTACAAGTGAATTTATAAAGGAAGCATTACGTCTAACAGTACAAGAAGGAACTGGTGGAGGAACAAAGCTAGAAGGTTATGATATTGGTGGAAAAACTGGTACTGCTGAAAAATTGCCACGTGGAAATGGTAAGTATATTGTTTCTATTATAACAGCGGCACCTATCAATGAACCTAAATGTATTTTATATGTTGTAATCGATGAGCCAAATGTAGAAAATCAAGCAGATAGTTATCCAGCACAACAATTAGCAGGGTGGATTTGGAAAGAATTGACAGCATATTTGGGAATTCATTCTAGTATAGAAGAACCTTCAACAGAAGAAGAAACCACATCAGGTGAAGTGGAAACAACAGAAGATGGAACTCTTTCTACTGATGATGCCTTTTTACCAGGAGATTCTATTATTGAATCGGAGGCAGGAGCACAACCATTAGAAACATTGCCAGGTGGAGAGGAAGAAGAGGAAATATTTGTAGATCCTTCTACAGAAGATATAGAATCAGAGATAACTGTGCCAAGTACAGAGGGAGAAACTGCACCAAGTACAGAAGAAGGAACTAATACTATTGAAGATGCTTCCATATCATCATAGTATATAAGTTGTAAAAATAAATAAAAATCAATGCTCAACTACCTCATAAATTTAGAACTGTATTAATACAATATATTAGTATAGTTTTTTAGGAGGTAGTTGTTGTGCATTGGAGCAAAACTTATCATAGAACAGGTGTAGTTATTTTAACTTGTTGTATTATAATAGGACTTACTAGTTTATTAGGAAGGCTGGCATATCTTATGATTGTACAGTCAGATTATTATAATGAACTATCGGAAGAGTTACATACAAGAGAAAGAAAAATTAAAGCTGCAAGAGGAACTATATATGATGCAAATGGTACTGTTATTGCAACCAATAAAACAGTATGTACCATTTCAGTTATTTATAATCAAATCAAAGACCCTGAAAAGGTAATTGAAGTATTGTGTAGTGAACTAGAGCTAGAGGAAGAACAAGTAAGAAAAAAAGTTGAGAAATATACTGCTAGAGAAATTATTAAAACAAATGTAGAAAAAAGCATTGGTGATAAAATAAGAGAATATGATTTGGCAGGTGTAAAGGTAGATGAGGATTATAAAAGATATTATCCATATGATAGCTTAGCGTCAAAGGTATTAGGATTTACAGGAAGTGATAATCAAGGAATTATTGGTTTGGAAGTGTATTATGAAGACTATTTAAAAGGTTTAGATGGACGAATTTTAACTTTAACAGATGCAGCAGGAATTGAAGTAGATGATGCGGCGGAAGATAGAATAGAGCCAATAGCAGGAAATGATTTGTACATAAGTTTAGATGTAAATATTCAAAAATATGCAGAGCAAGTGGCAAAAAAGGTCATGGAAGAAAAGCAAGCAAAGCAAGTCTCTATTTTACTTATGAATCCACAAAATGGAGAAATTTTGGCGATGGTAAATGTTCCGGAGTTTAATCTAAATGAGCCATTTGTTCTTACAAATATAGAAACCACAGATGGATTAACAGATAAAGAAAAACAAGACTTATTAAATAAAATGTGGAGAAACTCTATTATTAATGATACATATGAACCGGGTTCAATTTTTAAAGTAATTACTGGGGCTGCTGCTTTAGAAGAAGGGGTAGTATCAGTAGATGATACATTTTCATGTCCAGGATTTTATGTAGTAGAAGATAGAAAAATTCGATGTGCAAAAGTAACAGGACATGGAGTAGAGACCTTTGTAGAAGGGACAATGAATTCTTGTAATCCAGTATTTATACAGGTAGGATTAAGACTTGGTGTGGACAGATTTTATAGTTATTTTCAACAGTTTCAGTTGCTAAAGAAAACAGGAGTTGATTTACCAGGGGAAGCAACAACTATTATGCATAAACCTGAAAATATGGGAGAAGTAGAACTGGCAACGGTATCTTTTGGTCAGTCTTTTCAAGTAACACCTCTTCGCTTATTAACAACTATCAGTGCTATTGTTAATGGAGGAACAATGGTAACACCTCATTTTGGCGTTGAAGTAAGGAGCGCAGATGGAGAAACAATAAAAAAATTAGATTATGAAGAGGGAGAAACTATTTTATCAGAAGAAATAAGTGAAACAATGAGGCAGATTTTAGAAAAAGTAGTATCAGAAGGTGGGGGAAAAAAAGCATATATAGAAGGATATTCTATTGGAGGAAAAACAGCTACTTCTGAAAAACTTCCAAGAGGAAATGGGAAATATATATCAGCATTTATGGGATTTGCACCAGCGGATAATCCAGAAATCATTGGCATTATGACAATTGATGAACCAGTAGGGATTTACTATGGTGGAACTATCGCTGCTCCTGTGATGGGAGATTTATTTGCAAATATTTTTCCATATTTAGGAATAGAAAAGACGAATACAGTAGATGAAAATGCAACATTACAGTGAAAAAGAGTAAATTTTGCGATATACAGCATATAGCTTTACTTGATAAATCGCAAAACTTGCATTATACTAAAATAAAAATAGGAAAAGCTATTCGTACTGTAATTGAACATATTTTTGTATAAAACAGTTTCCACAGTATGGACAAAATGGAGTACGAACTAGTTAGGTAAAGAGGAGATAAAAAGTTATGAATAATGATATTATTGTGGCAGTATTAGTATCTTTTGGGATTAGCGCAATTCTATGTCCGCTAGTAATTCCGTATTTAAGAAGATTAAAATTTGGACAACAGGTTAGAGAAGATGGACCAAAGGAACATCTAAAAAAATCAGGGACACCAACAATGGGTGGTGTTATGTTTTTAGGTGGTATTATTGCCACAAGTTTATTATATGTAAAGGATTATCCAGAGATTGCACCAATTCTATTTGTTACTGTTGGATTTGGTATTATTGGATTTTTAGATGATTATTTAAAGATTATAAAAAAACAATCAGAAGGTCTAACACCAATTCAGAAATTAGTTGGTCAGTTTATTATTACAGGAATTTTTTGCTATTATTGTATGAGCAATCCTAACATTGGAACAGAAATTATTATTCCATTTATGAATGGAAAAACCATTGATATTGGTTGGTTTTTCATACCTCTTTGCTTTGTAACAGTTCTTGGAACAGACAATGGTGTAAATTTCAGTGATGGATTAGATGGTTTATGTTCTAGCATTACTGTTATGGTTGCTACATTCTTTACTGTTGTAGCACTAGGAAGCGATAGCAATATTGCGCCAATTTGTGCAGCAGTGGTTGGTGGATTAATGGGATTTTTATTATTTAACGTATATCCTGCAAAAGTATTTATGGGGGATACAGGTTCGCTTGCATTAGGTGGATTTGTAGCTGCTACTGCTTGTGTATTAAAAATGCCATTATTTATTTTAATTATTGGATTTATTTATTTAGTAGAGGTAGTGTCTGTTATTATTCAAGTTGGATATTTTAAGTCAACAGGAGGAAAAAGATTTTTTAAAATGGCACCAATTCATCACCATTTTGAACTATGTGGCTGGTCAGAAACGAGGGTAGTAGCTGTATTTTCTATTATAACAGCCCTACTTTGCTTAGTCGCATATTTGGCAATTTAGGAGGGAAACTATGGAAAAATCAGTATTAGTAGCAGGAGCAGGTATTAGTGGTATTGGTGCGGCTCGTTTACTTTTAGAAAAGAAAGAAGCTGTTATTTTATATGATGGTAATGAACAATTAGATGAAAATACCATAAAAGGACATTTTGATATCAATAGTAATATAACGGTTGTATTAGGACAATTAACAAAAGAAGTCGTTGATACAGTAAAATATTGTGTTATTAGTCCAGGAATACCATTAGATACTCCATTTGTACAGTTATTAGAAGAAAATCATATTCCTATTTGGAGTGAAGTGGAATTGGCATATCAAATGGGAAATGGTACAGTGGTAGCAATTACTGGAACAAATGGAAAAACTACAACAACAGCACTTGTGGGAGAAATTGTAACAGGTTTTGTGGGAGAAAATAATACATTTGTTATTGGAAATATTGGAACTCCTTATACAGAAAAAGCTTTGGAGATGAAAAAAGATTCTATTGTTGTAGCAGAGATTAGTAGCTTCCAATTAGAAACAATTATTGACTTTCATCCAAAAGTATCAGCAATATTAAATATTACTCCTGATCATTTAAATCGTCATAAAACAATGGAAATATATGCACAGACAAAGGAGAAAATCACAAAAAATCAAACCGGTGATGATGTATGTGTATTAAACTATGACGATAAGGTATTGCGAGAATTTGGAAAAACACTTTCTTGTAATGTGATTTATTTTTCTTCTACTCATAAGCTAGAAGAAGGATTTTATTTAGATGGTGATAAGATTGTTTGGAGTCATAACAAACAGATAATAGAAATTATAAATGTCAATGAATTAAATATTGTAGGTCAATGCAATTATGAAAACGCTATGGCAGCGGTGGCAATGACATTAAGTTTAAACATTCCATTAGAAATAGTACAAAAGGCTATGAAAAATTTTAAAGCAGTAGAGCATAGAATTGAATATGTTGCTACTATCGATGGAGTAACTTATTATAATGATTCTAAGGGAACCAATCCAGATGCAGCAATTCAAGCAGTAAAGGCAATGAAAGGAAAAACAGTACTGATTGCAGGTGGATACGACAAAGAATCGGAATATGATTTATGGATTCAAGCTTTTGATAATAAAATTAAAAAATTGTTACTCATGGGACAAACAAAAGAAAAAATTAAAGCGTGTGCAGAAAAGTACGGATTTACAGAAACAATATTTGTAAATGATATGGAAGAAGCAGTAACAGTAGCCAGTAAATTAGCAGAATCTGGAGAAAGTGTATTATTATCACCAGCTTGTGCTAGTTGGGGAATGTTTAAAAATTATGAAGAACGTGGAAGAATGTTTAAAGAGTTAGTGCATAAACTAGAAATAAAAGAAAAGTAAAATATAAAGTGAAATGCTTTATAATTGAAGGAAAGAAAAAGCGAGGAAGTTATGAATGGCGGTTAGAGAAACGAATAGAACAATAAGAAAACAACCAAATAAGAAACGTAGCTTACTTGATTATAGTCTTATATGTATTGTTATTTTGTTATCTTCCTTTGGATTACTCATGTTATATAGCACAACCTCTTATGTAGATCAAATTGCACATGCAGGCAACGCTTTTTATACAGTACAAAAGCAATTAGTTTTTACATCTATTGCATTTGTAGTAATGTTAATTGTATCTCAAATTGATTATCATGTTTATAAGAGAATAGCAAAATACATATATCCATTAGCTATTATACTAGGAATTTTAGTATTGTTTTTTGGTAAAGAAGTAAATGGGCAAAGACGTTGGTTTTCATTAGGTCCAATTTCCTTTCAACCAGCAGAGTTTGCTAAGTTAACATTAATTATAACATTGGCTAGCATTACTAATTATTGCTATCTTGCTTTAAAAAAATATCGTGTCCTATTTGTTTTGGCAGTTGTTACATTACCAATTTTTATTCCAGTAGTTGTAGCAAATTTAAGCTCTGGGATTATTATTTTTGGCATTGCTCTTAGCATGGCATTTATCGCTAGTAATAAGAAATTTATCTTTGTATTATCCATAGGACTTGGTTTAGGTGCCTGCGTATTAGCATTTAAGACTGGACTATTAGAAATGATATTAGACGGATATCAAATGGACCGTATTTATGCATGGTTTGATCCAGTGGCTTACTCTAGCACAAATGGATTTCAAACAGTCCAAGGGTTATATGCGATTGGTGCAGGTGGATTGCTAGGAAGAGGGCTTGGAGAAAGCGTTCAAAAAATGGGTTATTTACCAGAAGCACAAAATGACATGATATTTTCTATTATTTGTGAAGAATTAGGTTTAATAGGTGCAATATTAGTTATATTACTTTTCATATTAATGATATGGAGGTTTATGGTAATTGCAGTAAATACAAAGGATTTCTTTGGATTTATGTTAGTAATTGGTATTATGTCACATATAGCAATTCAATTATTACTAAATGTTGCTGTTGTAACAAATACAATACCAAACACAGGTGTTAGCTTGCCATTTATTAGTTACGGAGGATCTTCAGTATTATTTTTAATGGTTGAAATTGGAATTGTTTTAAATGTATCAAGAGAAATAAAATTGGAAAACTAAATACTAAGTAAGAAATAATTATATATATAATATTTTACATAAAAAGAAAGGCAACATATCAAAAGTATTACATAGGATAATATAACCGAAGGAGTTTCCTATAGTAAAAGTTTTCGGCTAGATCAATCTTTAGGAGGGGATAGTGTTGTCTTTTTTTAAAATTAATGGAAAAGTGCCTATGCATGGAGAAATAAAAGTACAAGGCTCTAAAAACGCAGTGTTACCAATGATGGCAGCATCTGTTTTAAATAAAGGAATAACAGTAATAAAAAATGTACCGATGATATTGGATGTATTTTGCATGATTCATATATTAGAAGATTTAGGATGTAAAGTAACATTGGAGAACGAAATAGTGGTTATTGATTCCTCTGTAATTACTAATACAGAAATATCAGAAAAGTGGGTAGGACAGATGCGTTCCTCAATTATGTTATTAGGACCTTTGTTAAGTCGCTGTAATGAGGCAAAAACCTATTTTCCAGGAGGTTGTTCCATTGGTGAAAGGCCTATTGATTTACATTTAAAAGCATTAGAACAGTTAGGTGCCAGCTTTAAAGAAGAAGGCAATCAAATTATAGGAAGAACAAAAAAACTTAAAGGCAGTACTATTTGCTTTGCATTTCCATCTGTTGGAGCAACAGAAAATGCAATTATGGCAGCAGTATATGCAGAAGGAACAACTATAATACAAAATGGAGCTAGAGAGCCAGAAATTGTACAGCTATGTTTGTTTTTAAATGAAATGGGTGCAAATATTAGTGGAATTGGCAGTTCAACAATAGTAATTGAAGGGGTAACCAAGCTAAGAGATGTACAATTTACAAACTGTGGTGATCGTATTGTAGCTGCAACTTTACTATCTGCTGCTGCAATTTGTGGTGGTGATGTTTTAGTAGAAGGAGTAGAAAAAGAAGATTTGCTTTATTGTCTAGATGCACTAGAAAGTGTAGGTTGCGAAATAAAAAGTGAGAAAGATAAAACATATTTATTAAGACGTTATCCCTTAAAAAGTATTAATCGGTTAGTTACATCTCCTTACCCAGGATTTCCAACAGATTGCCAGTCTCAGATGATGGCTGTGCTATCCCTTGCCAATGGAGTATCTACCATTGAGGAAACTATTTTTGAAGGTCGATTTAATACGGCAAATGAATTGAAAAAAATGGGAGCAGATATTATAATAGATGAAGAAAAGAATACTGCTACAATTTTAGGTGTGAAACGATTACGGGGAACGACGGTAAAGGCATTAGATTTGCGAGGAGGAGCAGCACTAGTTCTTGCAGGTCTAGGAGCAGGAGGAGTCACATGTGTAACAGATTGTCACAATATTCTTAGAGGAGATACCCATTTCGCAGAGGATATAAGAAGTTTGGGAATGGATATAGTATTATGTGAAGAAGAGAGAATAAAATAATAAAAAGATTTATGTTGCTGTATGATATACAGCAGCTACATACTATTTACTAGGAGAAACTATGACGTATAAAAAAAAAAAGTGGAAAATTACAGTTACTTTAGGAATACTGCTACTGATTATACTTATTATTACTAGTATTGGATATATAAGTCCAGTTGCCAATATAAAAATTGTAGGTAATGTATATTATACAGAGGAAGAAATTAATAAAATATTATTTCCAAGCAATAGGGAGAAAAGTTATATTTCCTGTTTTATAGGACAAGTATTTGGTGTACATAAAGATATTCCATTTATTCAACAAATAAAAATGGAGTATAAAAGTCTTGATACTGTAGAAGTAACTATTTATGAAAAGGGAATTGTTGGATGTATTTCTTATATGGGACAATATTTATATTTTGATAAGGATGGAATTGTAGTAGATTCCTCCAATGATCTAACAGAAGGAATTCCTATTATAGAAGGAATAAAATTTAACAAAGTAGTATTGTATGAAAAGGTAGGCACAGAAACAGAAGATATTTTTGTGAATATTTTAAATTTAACACAAATTCTGCAAAAGAATGGACTAAAAATAGATAGAATTTACTTTACGAGAGATTTAAAAGCAACTTTATATTGGGGAGATATTGAAATTTCCTTGGGATACAATACGTATATGGAAGATAAAATAGCAGTCGTTGCATCTATCATGAATAAAAATGGATTTGATGGGCTAAAGGGAACACTGAATTTAGAAAATTATAGCGATGAAAACAATGAATATTTATTTAAAAAGAAAGAGTAAAAGAAAGCTTCATGAAAATGAAATATTTCATAAAAAATACAATTAGTAGTTGATTATTTAACGAAAAAATAATATAGTATAGTATATGAGTGTAAATTTAAAGTAGATAATTCATTGTAAATTGTATAGCATTTTATAAGAATGAACATATACTTAAAAATGATAATGTAAATTGGAATGAGATGAAGTATAAGGAGGAAATTTTTGTGTTTGAAATAAAAATAAATGAAACAGAAAGCGCAGCAAAAATTATTGTTATAGGAGTCGGTGGTGCAGGGAATAATGCTGTAAAACGAATGGTAGAAGAAAATATCATTGGAGTAGAATTTATTGGTATTAATACGGACAAGCAAGTGCTACAATTATGTAAAGCTCCTACTACATTTCAAATCGGTGAAAAGTTAACAAAAGGTCTTGGTGCAGGTGCAAAGCCAGAAGTTGGTGAAAAGGCTGCTGAAGAAAATATAGAAGATTTAACACAAATGATTAAAGGTGCAGACATGGTGTTTGTAACTTGTGGAATGGGTGGTGGTACTGGAACAGGTGCAGCACCAGTTGTTGCTAGAATTGCAAAAGAAATGGGAATTTTAACAGTAGGTGTTGTTACAAAACCATTTTCTTTTGAAGGTAGAGCACGTTCTAACAATGCAAACACAGGGATTGAAAAGTTAAAAGATGCAGTAGATACATTAATTGTAATTCCAAATGATAAGCTATTACAATTAGTAGATAGAAGAACAGGTATTCCAGAAGCATTAAAGAAGGCTGATGAAGTACTTCAACAAGCAGTTCAAGGTATTACTGATTCTATTAACAGACCAGGTTTAATTAACCTTGACTTTGCTGATGTACAAACAGTTATGAAAGATAGAGGAATTGCACACGTTGGTATTGGTGTGGCTAAGGGAGATGACAAAGCTCTTGAAGCTATGGAAGCTGCTATTTCTAGCCCACTTCTTGAAACAACAATTGATGGAGCAACTCATGTTATGATTAATATTGCTGGTAACGTAGGTTTAATCGAAGCTGGAGAAGCAACAGATTATGTTCGTGAAAAGGCAGGAGAAGATGCAGATATTATCTTTGGTATTACAGAAGGTAATGTAGATGCAGATGAAGTTATCATTACAGTAATTGCAACAGGTGTTGCTGATCGAAGTACAGTTCCAAATGTAAAGCAAATTATGAGTGAGTTTAAGCAATCTCCTCAAGCACAAAAAAACAATGGTTTTACTAAGCCAGAACATACATATGTTTCTCAAAGAAAGCCAGAATTATCTAATGATACAGAAATGAAGAAGTTCCATTCTCGTTTAGAAACAAAAGGATATTCTGTTCCTAAAAGCGATAAAGAAGAAATAGGATTAAATATTCCAAGCTTTATGAGAAAAGATAGATAATAGGGAAGACTTTTATAAAGAGAATAAATAATACAAAACAGCTAAGGTAGACAAGCCTTAGCTGTTTTTGTATTATAAAAAAATTTTACAAATGTTCATTTTTGTAAAATGTATGTAAAAAAATGAAAAAAGTGCTTGATAAAGTTCAAAAACAGTGATACTATATATAAAAATGAACAAAATATAAAAAGTCATATGTTTTAGACTTTAGAATGGAGGAATTTATATGGGACAAAAATTAGTATATGTAGCAATGTGTGGAGATATTATTCATTATGGACATATTAATATAATTGAACAAGCATCTAAGTTAGGGGAAGTAGTGGTAGGATTACATACAGATAGATTGATTTCATCTGTAATGCGTTTACCCATTCTAAATTACGAAGAAAGAAAAAGAGTAATAGAAAATATAAAAGGAGTTAGCCGCGTCATTCCTCAAGATACATTAGATCAAGTACCAAATATTGAACAACTAAAGCCAGATTATGTGGTTCATGGAACGGATTGGTGTCAAGGTCCTGATAAGTATTTAAGAGATAAGGTAGAAGAAAAAGTAAAAGAATGGGGTGGAGTTATTATTGATATTCCTTATACAGAAGGAGTTAGCCTAGATAAGTTAAATGATTTAATCGTTCATTTAGGGACAACAGATGTTCGTAGAGGTGCACTTAGAAGAATGCTTTCTATTCATAAGCATGTGCGTGTATTAGAAGCACATAATGGACTTACAGGACTTATTGTAGAAAAAACGAAAGTAAATAAAAATGGAAAAGAAGTAGAATTTGACGCTATGTGGATGAGTAGCTTATGTGATTCCACTGCAAAAGGAAAACCAGATATTGAGTTAGTAGATGTAACTTCAAGGTTGAATACAATTAATGAAATTATGGAAGTAACAACAAAGCCAATGATTGTTGATGGAGATACAGGCGGAAAAATCGAACATTTTACTTATACGGTAAAAAGTTTAGAACGAGTTGGAGTATCAGCCATTGTAATTGAAGACAAGGTTGGGCTTAAGAAAAATTCCTTATTTGGAACAGGTGCAAGCCAAACACAAGATTCTATTGAAGGTTTCTGTGAAAAAATTCGAGCAGGAAAAGAAGCTCAAGTAACAAATGATTTTATGATTTTTGCTCGTATTGAAAGCTTAATATTAAAGCAAGGAATGGAAGATGCATTAAAAAGAGCAAAAGCATATATTGAAGCAGGTGCAGATGGAATTATGATACATAGTATAGATAAAACAGGTGAAGAAATTTTTGAATTTTGTAAGCATTACAATAAATTTGAGAACAGAAAGCCATTAATGGTAGTACCAACTGCTTATAATTCAATTTATGAACAGGATTTATACGATGCAGGTGTAAATATTGTTATCCATGCAAATCACTTAGTTCGTAGTGCATACAAAGCAATGAGTACATGTGCAAAAACAATTCTTGAACATGAACGTTCTAAGGAATGTGATGATATGTGCTTAAGTATAAAGGAAATTTTAACTTTAGTGGATATTAAGTAAGAAAAAAATTAAATTAAAATAATAGTTATCATTTTGCTATGTAATAATGTTAATAATAGAAAGATAGTAATTGCTTATTAGGAGAATGCTTGAATATGATTTCTTAGCAATCGTTTTCATTATAAAAATAAATGTATTGTATGATTTATGAGAAAGAAAACTATTATATACCTACAATAAAGAAAACTATCAGTGAATAACAAAGATGAGAAACTTGTATGTTATAATAGATTTCTTTTTCATAAAGGAAAGTAAGAGGTTAAGGTTGTGTTAGAATGTAAACAATTTATCGAACAGTTAAATCGTCATGGAATACAATTTTTTACTGGTGTACCAGATTCCTTGTTAAGTAGTTTTAGTGCATGGCTAATGGATTACAGACAGAATAACCATTTAATTGCAGCAAACGAAGGAAATGCGTTGGCAATTGGGGCTGGTCATCATTTGGCAACAGGAAATATTCCGGTTATCTATATGCAAAATTCAGGAATTGGAAATGGAGTAAATCCTGCTGCATCTCTTTACCATAAAGATGTATATCAAATCCCAGCTT
This sequence comes from uncultured Lachnospiraceae bacterium, assembly GCA_944380055.1. GTDB lineage: Bacteria > Bacillota > Clostridia > Lachnospirales > Lachnospiraceae > Fimimorpha. The sequence goes on along the minus strand of CALWGN010000225.1, from coordinate 1,086 downwards.
TGTGGATTGTAGGCTGGAGAGGTGAGCCAGAAACAAAGGATGAGCCACAGCATGTATTTCAGGGAAAAGCAACAATTACGTTATTAGAAGATTTAGAAATTAAGGTAGAAATTTTATCCGATAAGGAAGAAGAGGCAGAACAACAGATTGAAAATGCTGTATCATATATGAAGGAAACAAAGGAGCCATTTGCCTTTGTTGTAAGAAAACATACATTTAAAGAATATAAATCAGAAAAGCAGAAGGTAATATCTGACTATGAAATGACAAGAGAAGAAGCTATTAATACGATTACTCAGATGATTGAATCAGACAGTGTCATCGTATCTACAACAGGAAAGGCTTCTAGAGAGCTATTTGAAATAAGAGAAGCTAGAAAGGAAGGTCACGGAAAGGATTTTCTAACAGTAGGCTCTATGGGACATGCCTCATCTATTGCACTTGGAATTGCAAGAGAAACGAAAAGACCTGTTTACTGTATTGACGGAGATGGTGCAGCTCTTATGCATATGGGAGCGATGGCAGTGATTGCTCAGGAAAATAAGTCAAATCTTACTCATATTGTTATTAATAATGGCTGTCACGAATCGGTGGGAGGTCAGCCAACGGTAGGATTTGCTATTGATTTAGAATTGATTGGAAAAGGCTGTGGCTATAAAAAGGTAGTGACCTGTAAGACAAAGGAACAGCTAACAAAGGCATTACAGGAAAAGGCAAGTGATGGAACAACTCTTATTCAAGTAATGGTTTCTACTGGAAGCAGAAAGGATTTGGGACGCCCAACTATCCCAGCAAAAGAAAATAAGGAAAACTTTATGAGGGAATTGTTATTATAATTGTATATAGAAATAATTGATATACATTATTTTAGCTGCTTATTTATATTTATGTTCTTGCAATGTAGGAGAAAGAAATTTTAGAGAATTGTCTTTGTTCTATATTGTAAGAATTTTAAAAATTATAATGAATAAGAAATGGTAAGAAAAATATAAAAGGACACATATAGAATAAGAAGTATATAGAAAAGAAAGGGGAAACTTGCAACAATGGAAATAAAAAGAAATGTATTATTAAATCCTGGGCCTG
>CALWGN010000224.1 GCA_944380055.1 uncultured Lachnospiraceae bacterium | reverse complement strand
CCATACTCTTTTAAAATAGTAATACATTCTTTTCCTGTCTTATTTTTCAAGTCCTTCATAGATAACTCTTTCTCATTGCTACATCCATATAAAAATATAGCAGAAAATAAGAATGCTGATAATACACCCATAGTTATCACTTTTTTAGTAATTTTCTTTACTAACATAACTTTCCTCTCCTTTCTTATTTTTTCATTCTTTTTAAATATAAATTATTAATTTAAGAGTTTCTTGGTAATAATAAAAATATGACACAAAATAATATTCAAGAATTATTTTATGTCACATTTTATTTGATGAAAGCTAGTTATTATTCAGTTTATTTAAAGAGTCTACAATAGCCTGAGACCATTCAGCTCCACCTTCTTTTTCAAATCTTGCAAATCATCTTCAATAGACACACCTTGTGTAATAATATCTGCAACAATAGAGTTCTTTAATGTTGTTAAATCTCCATTGTATTGACTCATTTCATCGGTAGAAGGTATTGTTACAATAAGCTTTGAATTTGAATTAAACATTTCTGATGTTTCTTTTGCTTCTGTTGCAATTGTATCAATTCCTGGATCTGCATTATCAACATAATCAGCAACGGCAAGCATTGGATCAATATGATTTTTTGTATATCTACTACCTGGCTTAGATAATGATTCTAACATATGGAATTGTCCTTCTTCATATGTTACATCTAACACTGTTTCTGCTTTTGTTGACCAATGTGTTCCTTCTGCTCCATATGTCCAAAGTGTTTGCATATCTCCACCATCTAACATGGTTTCAATAAAGTATTTAAATACTCCTTCTGGATTTTCACATTTTGATGTAATCGCCCACACTGGTGCTTGGCGTTCTGAATAACTTCCTAACTCTTCAATTGGTTCTAATGCAATTAACTCAGAATCCACTCCATTGCTTTCAAGATTAGATTTTAAGTTGGTTGCCCATGTTCCTGCCCAGTAAGTAAATACACCAAATTTATCTTCATAAAATTTTGTACGGCAATCACTTGTTTTATTTGTTAAAGTTTCTTTATCAAGATAGCCTTTTTCATAGGCATCTTTTAATCGAGCAATTGCTTCTTTCATGGAGTCTTCTGTAAACCCATCTACCCATGTTCCATCTTCCTTTTGATAGAATGTTGGGTATGCATCTTGATAAAATTCTGGTAAATAATTTCCAGATGGATCTCCATCTCCCATTAATCCTGCTGCTGATACTGCATAAGTATCACCATCTATACCATTTCCATCTGGGTCACCATTGGTAAATCTATCTAACATTTCTACATATTCTTCATAATTCGTAGGCGCTTCAAGACCCACATTGTCAAGCCATGCTTTTTTTACATATGTAACACATCCACTACCTCTTGCTGGTGCAAAACCATATAGTTTTCCATCAAGATAAAGGCTATCAATTAATTCTTCATTGTTAATACGTCCAGAAGCTTTTAACTCAGAATTTTCCCAAGCTTGTGTCATATCCCATAACGCACCTTCATGGGCATATCCTGTATAATAGCTAGCACTTAATAAAATAACATCTGGCCAATCCCCACTTGCCATCGTCTGCCCAAGAACATCATAATATGCAGAGTGGTCTGTTTGAATGATTTCTAAGTCAATTCCTGTTAATTCTTCCCATTTCTTTTCAAAGGCTTCTTGACCATCTTCCTTTGTTACAATAGTCCCATTTACTAAAATTTTAATTTTCTCTGGCTTTTCTATGTCATTATTATCTGCTGCTGTGCTATCACCACTTTCACTTATTGTAGAAGTTTCATTTGATGATGTTTCATTGTTATTTGATGATTGTCCTTTGCTTGTACACCCTACAAAAGAAGATGCCACCATAGTTGTTGCCAAAAGGCTACAAATTAATTTTTTGTTTCTCATACACATTCTCCTCTCTTTACTACTTTTTTCATACATATTTGATAATTTTAAGCATTTAACTCTATAATACTAGTAAAGCGTATATTCCCAATCCACTTTGCTACATAGCTACTACTACCACACCTTGCTCATATAACCTTATATAGTGTTAAAATATTATTTTCATATATTATCTATAATAATTTTACTATATAAAAATATTGTTCTCTTTTATTCTACCTATAGAATTATACATTATCCATAAGGTACAAAAGGTTACTGGCAAATCATTGCAAGTAACCTTTTATATAATATTTATGCACCCTAACATTTTTATTCTTTTACCGCACCAATATTAATACCGCTAATAAAGTATTTTTGGCAGAATGGATAAATAAACATAAATGGAATAATAGCTACCATAACTGCAGCATTCTTTACTGTGTTTTCAGTGGCACTACCAAGGGCAGTTGGTAAATCACTACCTAAAATTAAACTTCTAAGTTTCATTTGGAAGTTATATAAATCTGCATTTGTAATATAAAGCTTAAAATTTGTATAATCATTCCAATATGCAACTGCAAACATTAACCCAATAGATGCAAGAGCTGCTTTTGAAAGAGGAAGTACAATCTTGTAAAATGTTTGAAATGGACTACATCCATCAATTTCTGCTGCTTCAAATAAAGCATTTGGTATTCCTTCAAAGAAGTTTCTCATTAATACTAAGTTATAAACGTTAATTGCTGGAAGTAAAATAACTGAGAGCAATGTATTTGTTAATCCTAAGTTCTTTACTACCAAATATGTAGGAATCATACCACCTGAGAATATCATAGTGAATAATAACAATCCTGCTAATATATTTCTTCCTGGCATTTTCCATTGAATTAATACATATCCACCTAATGTACTTAAAAGTAAGCCAAGTACAGTTCCTGCAAGTGTTGTAATTACAGAAACTAATAGTGGTCTATATAAAGTAGAGTTAGAAAATACAGTAATATATCCATCTAACCCAAACCGTTTTGGCCATAATCGCATCCCATAGCTAGTATACAAATCTAATGAGTCTATTAAAACTTTCCAAATAGGAACTATGGTAAAAAAACAAATTATTATAAAAATTATTCCATTAATAACGCTAAAAGGTTTAATTTTCCTTTTCTTTTTATTTTTTACTATCATTTCCTGTGCCATACTACTACCTCCTAAATGATTCCACGTCCACGGACTTTTTTACTTAAATAGTTGCAAAGTAGAACAAGTACACATCCTACTAATGATTTTACAACACCAACCGCAGTAGTATAACCATAATTTGGTAACGCACCACTATTAAATGTTTGTGTATAAATATATGTTTGTAATACATCTGCTTGTTGAATAACTGCTGTATTTTGTAATACGAATACAGATTCAAATAAATTCATAACCTTTGCTAAATTTAAAATTAAAACAGTAATAATTGTATTTGCAAGTGCTGGCATTGTAATAAAACGCATTTGTGCCCAACGACCTGCTCCATCCATTGTTGCTGCTTCATAAAGCTCTGGTGAAATTCCTGAAAGTGTTGCAAGGAAAATAATCGTTCCCCAACCAGTATCTTTCCACATATTAATTACATAGAACATAGGAGTCCACCATTTTTTACTTCCTAAGAAATAAATTTCTTGTCCTTTGTCTAAAATTCCTAAATTTACTAACAATGCATTAACAAGACCTTCTTGTGAAGGTGAAAGAATTAATGTAAATACAGATGCTGTAACAACCCATGACATAAAGTGTGGTAAATAAATAATTGTTTGAGTTGTTTTCTTAAATTTTAAACTTTTAATTTCATTTAACATTAATGAAATAATAACTGCAAGCCCAGTATTTAAAATTAGCTTAACAATACTTAATTTTAATGTATTTCCAAAAGCATTAAGAAATCCTTGGGAGGAAAACATACGAGTAAAGTTTTCTAACCCGATAAACTCAGGATCCTTTATCCCACGGAATTCGGTAAATGCGTAACCAAGACCAAATAGAGGCAAATAATGAAATACAAGTGTAAATAATATAACCGGAATAAACATTATATAGAAGCTTTTATATTTTATTACATATTTTCGTGTCTTTTTTGGACTAACTACTGCCACTCCTGCAGATCCCTTCTTTTTCATCTGCTCACTTCCTCCTTATTTGTGAGAAGAGGAATTGCTTCCTCTTCTCAATTTCTAAAACTATTATTTATTTAATTCATTTAGTGAATCTACAATGGCCTGAGACCAATCTGCTCCACCTTCTTTTTCAAATCTTGCATATGCATCTTCAATAGATACACCTTGAGTAACAACGTCAGCAATAATAGAGTTCTTTAATGTTGTTAAATCTCCATTATATTGACTCATTACGTCTGTAGATGGTACGGTAACTACTAGCGTAGAATTTTCAATAAACATTTCTGCTGATTCTCTTGCTTCTTCTGCTATTTGATCAATACCTGGATCTTTATCATCAATAAAGTCAGCAATAGAAAGAAGTGGATCAATATGGTTCTTTGTATAAGCTGTACCTGGTTTTTCTAAATTTTCTAACATATGGAATTGTCCTTCTTCATATGTTACTCCTAAAATAGTTTCTGCTTTTGTTGACCAATGTGTTCCTTCTGCTCCATATGTCCAAAGTGTTTGCATATCTCCGCCATCTAACATTGACTCAATAAAGTATTTAAATACACCTTCTGGATTTTCACATTTTGATGTGATCGCCCACACTGGTGCTTGACGTTCTAAGTAATTTCCTAATTCTGCAATTGGTTCTAATGCTACTAATTCATCATCTCTATCATTATTTGCAAGATTTGTTTTTAAGTTAGTTGCCCAAGTTCCTGCCCAGTAAGTAAATACACCAAACTTATCTTCATAGAACTTTGTACGACAATCGCTTGTTTTATTTGTTAATGTTTCTTTATCAATATAACCAGCTTCATAAGCTTCTTTTAAACGTGTAAGAGCTTCTTTCATAGAATCTTCAGTAAATCCATCTGCCCATGTTCCATCTTCTTTTTGATAGAATGAAGAATATGCGTCTTGATAAAATTCTGGTAAATAGTTTACATATGGTGCTTCTGTACCAATTAGTCCAGCAGCAGATACTCCATATGTATCACCATCAATACCATTTCCATCTGGGTCACCATTTGTAAATTTATCTAACATTTCTAAATACTCTTCATAATTTGTAGGAGCATCAAGACCTACATTATCAAGCCATGCTTTTTTTACATATGTAACACATCCATTACCTCTTGCTGGAGAAAATCCATATAATTTTCCATCAAGATAAAGACTATCAATTAACTCTTCATTATTAATACGTCCAGATGCTTTTAATTCAGAATTTTCCCAAGCTTCTGTCATATCCCAAAGAGCACCTTCATTTGCATAACCTGCATAATAGGTAGAACCAAGTAATACTACATCTGGCCAATCTCCACCTGCAAATGTTTGACCAAGTACATCATAATATGCAGAATGGTCTGGTTGAATGATTTCAATATCAATTCCTGTTAATTCTTCCCATTTCTTTTCAAATTCTGCCTGACCATTTTCTTTTGTTACAACAGTACCATCTACCATAACAGTAATTTTTTCTGGCTTTTCTACATCAGAACCTGCCTTATTATCATCTGTCCCCTCCGTACCAGAAGCAGTTGTTCCACTTCCTTGTGTTGCATTTGCTTCTGTTCCATTATTAGATGACTTGTCATTTGAACATCCTGCTAACATAGTAGATGCCACCATTGTTGTTGCCATAAAAGCACACATAAGTTTTCTTTTTCTCATGATACCTTATCCTCTCTTTTTATATTTTGCATGAATTATTTCATGTCTTGATGCAAAATTACCACATATTGCACAATTAATCAACCGTCAATATTTTTTTAGTTCACCAATTTTTTACATTTATTATATTTTTATAGGGTGCAAATCTTTAGATTTTATGGAATTAATTGGTAATTTTCTGCTTAAAATATAGGTTTACTATTGTTTTTACATTGCATTTTTTTAGATTTTATGTTATGTTAATAATTAGCAAAATATACAATTATGGAGGGATTTTATTTTGTCTAAATTGAAATTTTATATAAAAAGAAAGGGAAATTATTATACAAATTTGATTATTTCGTATAGTGTCTTATTAGTACTTATTTTGTTCATTGGATTATATTTATATAATATAAGTAAGGAAAAGCTAATTGAGAACATCCAAAAGCAAACCATGCTTCAATTATCCAGCTCTGTTACTCAATGAGCAGATAGCTTTAACTCTATGGAAAATTTATCTCTTGCTCTTTCAAAAAACTCAGACATTCGATACCTTTCTCGAATGAGTGCTGATAAATCCAATGAATTTTATCAAGCAGGTTATAAAGCACAGGTAAGTATATCTAATTATTCCATTACACAACGGCTACTACCAATTACTTATTATTTTATATATTTTAATAATAGTGAGTACATATTATCATATAGTAGCTTTACTAGTATTGATTTATACTACAAATCTTTATTTTTATCTAAAAGCTATTATGGACATTTTAAAGATACAATAACAAATTCTATGCGATATAATTGTTTAATTCCTATGTCAGAATTTAAAGAAATATCTGGGGATTATCTTTATATTATTCCTTTGAATAGCTACTTATTTTATGATGTTCCTGCTCAGCTTTGTTTTATTGTAGATTCTTCCAAATTAACCGAACCGTTTCTTCCTCTAACTGTACAAACAGGTAGCTCCTTATACATTACATCTGAGAATGGAGATATTCTATTTTCTCTTGGAGATACCTCTTTAAATATTACAAGTAATATGTTAGCAAACCTTAATTTTTCTAATAGCAACGTATTAAGCGAAACGATTCGTAGTACTGATGTATCTATTATGAAACTATCCGATACCTCTACAAATTATAATTTTTATTATGTATTGCCAAATACTTCTATACAGTCATTACTTTCTCAATATCGCAATATGTTTTTATTAGTTATTGGGGCAGGTATTAGTATTGGACTTTTACTTCTTTTTGTATTGAGCAAACGTAATGTAAGACCTTATGTAACAATGAATACGCAATTAAAAGACTCTATATCCCTAGCACAGCAGCTACAGCATACACTAGACTTACAACAACCATTTGTACATACTTCTTATGTTCGAAATCTTATGCTTGGCAGAATCTCTTCCAAAGATGAGCTAACTTATATTGAAGAATGTTTAGGTGTGACAGACACTAGTCACATTTATAGTGTTTTATATATTGTGACTTATCCAACGGACCATCTTCTATTAGAAAATCAACTTACAACTAAAGACGATAACAATTATTTTATTGGAGATGAAATATTACTTTATGATACTTATATTATTCCATTATTAAAAAAATATTTTGGAGAACATATTCATATGTTTAGTCCTAAAAAATATCACTATGCACTTATAGTTTCCCAAGAGGATGTTGAAGAAATTGAAGATGCGGCACTTCAAATAAAAGAGCAATTTTACGGATTTCATCATTCACTGTTAGAAACTTACTCAATTTTAAGCATTGCTGGACTGGGAAAATATAATCATTTTGCAGAAAATTTATGGAAGTCTTATCAACAGGCATTAGAATCTGTTAGTTATGCATCTGGATCTAATAGTATTTGTTGGTATGGTTCTTTAAAAATTAGCTCGGATACTTATTATTTTCCAACGCAAATATCAGAATCTTTAACCAACTTTGTTACAACAGGTAATAAAAATCAAGTGGAAGAAACTTTTAAATTTATCGTAAAGGAAAATTTAGAAGTTCGTTCACTTTCTTATCCAAAAATACAACATCTATTAATGGAAATATATAATACTCTTTCTCGTATCCGTTATACAATTCCTGATACCGATGTTAATACGGAATTGCATTTTGTGGATAATAAACTTAAGGAACATTTATCCTTTCGACAATTAGAAGATATTGCCAATGAATTATGTAACTTTTTTGCTCAATATACTTCACAAAAACAAATCATTACTCAAATAAAAAATTACATAAAAGAAAATTACAAAGATGCCTCTTTATGTTTAGCAAAACTTTCTGATGAATTTCATCTTTCCGAAAGTTATTTATCCTATCTTTTTAAAGAAGCTACAGGAGAAAATTTTTCTATGTATTTAGAGCAAATTCGCATGGAAGCTTCCCTAAAACTAGTAAAAGATACTTCTGTTCCACTATCTGACTTATACTTAGAAGTAGGATATAATAATGCTAATAGTTTTCGTCGAGTATTTAAGAAAACCTATGGAACATCTGCAAAAGCAATACGAGATTCTTTAAAAGCATAACATTTATAAACAGTTTATGGGGATAGGTTTCCCTTTAAAATGACCTAAATACATTACACAAGGAGTTACTAATATGTATCACATTCCAACTTGCACCCCTGAAGAAGTGGGTGTACCTTCTTTGGCTGTATTATCTATGATTAATGAACTAGAAAACTATAATGTTCCTCTTCATTCTTTGATACTTGCACGAAAAGGAAAGATTTTTTTAGAAGCATACTATAAACCTTTTAAAGCCAAGCAACTGCATCGCATGTTTTCTATTGGGAAAAGTTTCACCTCTCTTGCTATTGGACTTTTAGTACGAGAAAATAAAGTATGTTTGGATGCTCCTATTGTATCCTACTTTCCCGAATATGTTCCTAAAGAGCCACATCCTTGGCTTACATCTATGACAATTCGGGATATGCTTAAAATGCAAACTTGTCACTCTTTCACAACTTATAAACATAACGCTAATAAAAATTGGGTGGAAAGCTTTTTCACTACACCTCCTACCCATCCATCTGGG
>CALWGN010000223.1 GCA_944380055.1 uncultured Lachnospiraceae bacterium | reverse complement strand
ATGATTTAGATGGAGTAATGGAGCAATTTGATCGAGTAATTGGTTCTAATCAAATTGCAGTATTTCATATTAATGACAGTAAAAATGTACGTGGAGCGAGTAAAGATAGACATGAAAATATTGGATTTGGAACAATTGGATTTGATACATTGTATAAAGTAGTAACTTATTCAGGATTCGAATCTGTTCCAAAAATTTTAGAGTCTCCATATGTTGTATATGATGAAGAAAATAAGAAAACAGTAGCTCCTTATAAATATGAGATAGAAATGATTAGAAGCGGAGTTTTTGATCCTATGCTTATAGAAAAAATAAAGAAGGATGCTATGAAATAGTAGGAATAGAATAATAAGTAGAAAAAGGGCTATTTGTTTTGAGTGAAGAGCTCCTTAACGTTATGTATGATAGCGTAGCAATTTTAGTTGCTACGCTATTTTTTATGATATAGGAAAGAGAGAACTTTCCTATATCATAAAAACCTCTAGGAGGATTCACACGATATACAAAGGGCTGATTTATTCTATTATAAATCCCAATAAGAGGGAAAACCATACATAGTAGTAGAATGAGTGATTGCATTTTTGATGGCATATCCCATAACAGTACTGGATAAAGTACCGACTAAACTAATGTCAGCTACTACATTTCCGACAGAAAGGGTATAAATACTATCTCCATCTAATAATGTGTGTACTGGCCTAATTGCTCTTGCATAGCCATTGTGTGCCATAGAAGCAATTTTATTTAATTCATATTTAGAAAAATGGGCATTAGTAATAATAGCACCAATAGTTGTATTTATATTTGAGACAGAGGATAAGTTAGCGTAGTTTTGATACATAAGTTCCTCAGAATTTCTGAGAATCTTTTTGTTAGAATCAAAAGGACCAGCAATTTGCTTTCCAGTTTCAATATCAAAAATATCCCCTACGGCATTTACAACAACGATAGCAGCAACTTGTAGTTTTCCAAGCTCAACAGCATATATACCTATTCCAGATTTCATAGTGTGGCTAGGCCCTAATAACTTTCCAACAGTTGCTCCAGTTCCACCACCGATATTACCTTGCTCTGGCACAAGATTATTTTTATAAAGAAACTCGGCATTTTGGCATGCTTGATAAGCCATATGAGAATCTGGACGTACTTTGCTAGAATGAACAGCCAAATCAAATATACAGGATTGGCAAACAAGAGGAACGCGAATATCCCCAACACAAAATCCAATGTTTTTTTCTTCTAAATATCTCATAACTCCACCAGAAGCGTCTAAACCATAGGCACTTCCACCACTAAGTAAAACTGCATGTATTTCTTTTGCAGAAGCGGAAGCATCTAATAGAGGAGTTTCTCTAGAGGCAGGACCGCCTCCACGAATATCCACACCAGCAGGTGCTCCGTTTTCACATAAGATAACAGTACATCCAGTTCCATGAGAATAATCTTGGGCATGGCCTATTTTAATGTTTTTTATTTGAGTAATAGGGATTTCTTTTAATATACTTAACATAATTTTGTATAAACCTCCTTATAATGATAAGTTAACTATATAATTTTATGTAGAGAAAGACAATACTTTTATAAAAATTTAAATTAAATGTCTGTTTTGTATATAAAATAAAGAAAACATTGACTTTAAAAGAAAAATTTTCTATAATGGGGAAGTAAAATGCATTGTATCAAAAATGAACAGTAGCAGGAGGGAAAAATGAAAAATACATCAAAAAATCTTTACAAAATGGTATTGACTGCAATTTTCGCAGCAGTAATCATGGTTATGGCATTTGTTCCATGGTTAGGTTTTATAAATCTAATTATTATTAGTGCCACACTGATTCATATTCCAGTTATTATTGGCTCTATTATTTTAGGTCCTAAATATGGAATGTTTTTAGGGTTTATTTTTGGCCTTAGTAGTTTTTTAAACGCTACATTTAATCCAGGAATAACATCATTTTTATTTTCACCATTCTATCCAGGTGGAAATATATTTAGTTTAGTTATTTGTTTTCTACCAAGAATGCTAGTTGGTATAGTACCTTACTATGTATACAAAGGTATTCGACTAGTATTAAAAAAAGGGGGAAAAGAAGTAATTGCATTGGGTGTAGCAGGGATCGTTGGCGCTATGACCAATACACTACTAGTAATGAATTTAGTATATGTATTATTTGCAGATGAGTTTGCAATGGCAAGAGGAGTAGCAGTAGATGCAGTATATGGAGTTATAGTTACTGTAATTGTCGCCAATGGAATACCAGAAGCAATTGTAGCTGCTATATTAACAGCGGGCGTAGGAAAAGTACTTTTAAAAATAAAAAATATATAGTTATATAAATTATAAATGAAGATGACACGAATAGTTGTGAAAAAATAGAGCAGATTATAAATTTGCTTACAATATAATAATATGAAAAAACGAGGAATATCCTAATATATAGAATATTCCTCGTTTTTTATAATATAGGAAAGTTCTCACATTTCTATATCATAAAATCTCTAGGCGGATGCACACCATGTCAAAGGAAGCCTACTAAAGAAGTTGTACCTTGGTGTGCAAACCAGAGCAAGTCCTCAAGGATTGAAAGGATTGAAGGACTTAGGGAGTTTGAGACAAACAAGTCCACGCTGTTCCTTTATAGACAATTATTGATTTTCTTTTTCAAGATTTTTTTGTGCAGTAGCAAGCATAAGTTTAATACGGTTTAGCTGATTAACTTCAGAAGCACCTGGGTCATAGTCAATAGCAATAATATTAGAATTTGGATAGTGGTGACGAATTTCTTTAATAACACCCTTTCCAACAATATGGTTAGGAAGACAACCAAAAGGTTGTGTACATACAATATTATTTACTCCACTATGAATAAGCTCTAACATTTCACCTGTTAAGAACCAACCTTCACCTGTTTGATTTCCTTGAGAAACAAATGGATCAGATAGTTTGGCTAGCTCAGAAATACTTGGTGGTGCGTCAAATCGTTTACTCTTATCAAATGATTTTTTTGCTACCTTTCTAAAATATTCTAATAAAGAAATACCAATGTTACATAATCTTGCAGTAGAAGCTTTTTTACCTAACTTATCTGCTTTAAAGTTTGCATTATAGAAGCAGTATAGTAAAAAGTCTAATAAGTCTGGCATAACAGCTTCTGCACCTTCACGTTCTAATAAGTCTACAATATGATTGTTAGCAGTAGGTAAGAATTTTACTAAAATTTCACCAACAATACCAACGCGAGGTTTTTTAATATCTAACAATGGAAGATTATCAAATTCTTCAATTATATTTTTTATATTGCGATTAAATTCTCCCATACTAACTTTCTTTTTAGAAAGAGATTGAATGCATATATTGCGCCATTTTTCATGTAAAGTATTAGCAGAGCCAGGTGTCTTTTCATAAGGTCTAGTACGATATAGAACACGCATAAATACATCGCCATAAACAACAGCTTGTAATGCTTTTATTAGCATTGGAACAGTAAATTTAAAGCCTGAATTAGTTTCTAGACCACTCATATTAACACTAATAACAGGAATATGAGCCATATCAGCTTTCTCTAATGCACGTCGAATGAATCCTATATAATTAGACGCACGACATCCTCCACCTGTTTGTGACATAAAAATAGCTGTTTTATTTAAGTCATATTTTCCAGATAATAATGCTTCCATAATTTGCCCAATAACAATTAGAGAAGGATAGCACGAAACGTTATTTACATATTTTAGTCCAATATCAATAGCATGTTTACTTTCAGGTAAAACTACTACATTATATCCACAAGAGTTAATAGCTGCCTCCACTAAATCAAAATGGATAGGAGTCATTTGTGGACATAAAATAGTATAATCTTTTCTCATTTCCTTTGTAAATTCTACACGATTATATGCAGAAGATACTACAGTTCGTTCATGATGTTTTTTTTCACGAACATTTAAAGCAGAAATAAGAGAACGAATACGAATACGAGCAGCTCCTAAGTTATTTACTTCGTCAATTTTTAACACAGTATAAATCTTTCCAGAGCCACTTAAAATATCATTTACACCATCAGTTGTAACTGCATCAAGACCACAACCAAATGAATTTAATTGAATTAAATCTAGGTTATCTTGAGTTCTTACAAATTGAGCAGTTGCATACAAGCGAGAATGGTACATCCATTGATCCATTACCATTAATGGTCCATCCATTTTACCTAGATGGGAAATAGAATCTTCTGTAAAAACTGCAATACCATAAGAAGTAATTAACTCAGGAATACCATGGTGAATTTCAGGGTCAATATGATAAGGACGACCAGCAAGTACAATACCTCTTTTTCCAGTTTCTTTTAGGTATTGTAGTGTTTCTTCCCCCTTTTTTCTTAAATCATCACGAGAAGCAATTAATTCATTCCAAGCTTCATGAGCAGCTTCTTTAATTTCCTTTTTATCAATATTAAAGTTGGTAGAGAATTCTTCTACTAATCGGTCTGTAAGAACCTTTTCATCTGTAAATGCCATAAATGGGTTCATAAAATTAACATTTTCCGTTTTTAGTTCTTCCACATTATTTTTAATATTTTCTGCATAAGAAGTAACAATTGGACAATTGTAGTGGTTTTGTGCAACATCAGATTCCTTTCTCTCATAAGGGATGCAAGGATAAAAAATAAATTTCACACCCTCTTTAATTAACCAAGAAACATGTCCATGAACTAGCTTAGCAGGGTAACATTCAGATTCACTAGGAATGGACTCAATACCCATCTCATAAATTTTACTTTTAGACTGTGGTGATAATACAACAGAATATCCTAACTTTTTAAAGAAAGTTGCCCAACATGGGAAATTTTCATACATATTTAGTACACGTG
>CALWGN010000222.1 GCA_944380055.1 uncultured Lachnospiraceae bacterium | reverse complement strand
TGTATCATCTAAAATAATAATAGATGGATCTTTTAATATGGCACGAGCTAGAGATATTCTTTGCTTTTGTCCTCCAGATAGCCCCATGCCTCGTTCTCCTACAATAGTATCATACCCTTCTTCTGTTTCCATAATAAAGTCATGGGCATTGGCAATTTTAGCTGCCTTTACTACCTCTTCAAAGGAGCAGTCTGGATTCCCATAGGCAATATTTCCTTCTATTGTATCGGAAAATAAAAATACATCTTGCATTGCTATACCAATATTTCCACGAATGGTGTTTAAGTTTAAATCTTTTACGTTAATGCCATCAATTAAAACTTCACCTTTTGATACATCATAAAAACGACAAATTAAATTAATAAGGGTAGACTTTCCTGAACCAGTTGCTCCAATAATACCAACTGTCTGACCTGGTTCTACCTTAAAATTAATATCTCGCAAAATAACATCATCAAACGCAAAGTAATCTACATTTTTAAATTCTACACTGCCCTTTAAACGCCTTTTGTTTACTGGTTCATTTGGTTCTTTAATATGTGGCTCTTCACTATAAGTCGCATAAATTTTTTCAATGGATGTAAAAAATCGTTGAATATCATTAATAATCCAACCCGCCTGACGAAGCGGTGAATTTAGCATCCATAAGTATCCATTTACTGTAACCCATTTCCCAATGGTCATTTCTCCATGAATTACCATATAGCCACCTACAACCATTAATATAATTGTTAGTAAGTTAGATAAAAATTCGTAGATAGGAATGTATTTCTGAAAAACATTAGAAGCACCTATTTGAGAATCTCTATATGCATCATTTTCCTTATTAAACTTTTTCGTTTCATAGTCTTCCTTTGCAAATGCCTTAACTACACGATTTCCACTAATATTCTCCTGTGCAAATGCATTTAAACTGGAAAAACACTGACGAATTTTTTCAAATGCTGGCTTAATGTGCTTTGTTTGGCTGATTGTTACATACAATGTAAATGGAAGTACAATTAACATACAAATGGCTAGCTTTACATTTACTGTAAATATCATAAATAACGCTAATATAAATACAAATACATTTTCAGTTGAAAAGTAAATAACATGAGAAACAAAATGACGGACTGCGTCCATATCCCCCGTTTGTCTGGACATTAAATCCCCAGTTCTATTGTTGTTATAAAATCGAAAATCTTCTTCCATTAATCGCTTGTAAACAGCTTCTCTAAGAGCGTATATAGTTCCTTGGGATGCCCTCTCAAATCCCATAAGAAATGTAAAACGAATTCCTGCCCTTCCTGTTGTTGTTATAATTAAAATTACTAATAATATTGGGAGAATTGTGTATTCTCCTCCCTTAATAACCCTATCTACAATGATACCTGAAATATAAGGATTAATAATCATTAAAATAGAGGCAATTACTACGAGTATTAATCCAAATATCATTCGGAATCGATACTCCTTTAAATACGATAAAAACCATTGAAATGCAGTCATAGTTCCTCCCCTTTCTTGACTCATTTTTTAGTTAATTGTTATTATAACAATCCCCATTGAAAATGAAATGTATATTTGTACATAAATGATGTACATTCGTGATAAAAAGTCTTTTTTAACATTAAATTTTGATTTACCCCTTATCTTTTTATATGATATGTAGTAATATATTCTATATACACATAGGAATCTATTACTTTATACACACTTTTTTTGGAGGAGGTATTTAAACAAGATGAGTTATGATATCACTTACACCGACTTAAATCCAACTCTCTTGTTTGCTGGAAAGCAATACGCCACAGGACAACGAGAGTCGCATAAGCATGATCGCACAGAAATACTATGCATTCTATCAGGGAACCAACAGATAGAAATAGAAGGAAACATTTATCCTGTTTCTTCTGGAGATGTTATTATTCTAAATCCTGGAACGATGCACCACACAATTATTAATGAACTAGATCCAGCTCTTGTATTTTTTACAGGGTTTACAAATTTTCATTTTAAAGATATGCCACCAAATTCTATTATTTTGCCTGATGGAATAGGAATTTTACATACAGATTGTCAATTACGTCAAGATATATTTGGACTTTGCTTTGATATGGTTGCTGAAAGATATTCTAATCAAGTTGGTCAATATTTTATGCAAAAGTCTTATTTAATTCAATTATTACTTCTTATTATAAGGCAAATTAAAGAAAGTCCAAAGGAACACCCTTGTGCAACTTCTTTTGAAACGTACCACAAAGCATATGTTGTAAATGAAATTAGAAATTATTTAAATAACCACTATTCAGAAAAAATTTCATTGGATTTAATTGCTAAAAATATGTATTTAAGCTCTGCATATATTTCTAAAATATTTAAAGAAGAAACCGGTGAGGCTCCTATTAATTATTTAATTAAACTTCGATTGGAGAAGGCAAAAGAACAGTTAGAAACTATGCCGCGAGAAAGTGTAAAAACAGTTTCTACTAATGTTGGATATGATGACGTATATTACTTTAGTAAATTGTTTAAAAAGTATTATGGTATGTCACCATTAAATTATAGGATAAATCATATGAAGATTGGGTAGAAAGTAATGATACAAAAGACAGTACATCTGTATTTTCTTACGGATATACTGTCTTTCATTTTTTCATTATAGAAAATTAAAACTTTAAGGGGTTTCAAATTGAGTTTGTAATTAAAATTTCTCTTTCTATATTTTGACTTTTATGTATGCCTTTTAATTAAAAACATCCTCTCTAAGTTCTGGAAATTCATTTAAATGTTCTCTTACATAACACCTTTTAAAAGCTGCAAAAGCCGACTCTCTTCTTAGTAGCGCTTTTAACGTTCGTAACAACAATTTGGATGTAGGCTTTGCTTTATATTCTTTCATTTTTTATATAACACATTCATTTCCTCTTGTAATTTTTTTAATCGAAACTCACTTTTGTATACTCTCATTCCTGTATTTTTCAAATTAAATACTTCATATACTAGCTGGGCTGTAATCATAGCTTCCTTATCATCTATATTTTTCTCTTTTACATAAACATTATTTTCCTCTAAACAAAATATAATAAATTGTTCAGGATCTTTTTTACAGCAATCTAAAATACCTTCTTCATACTTCTTTTGATTCTTAACACCATTACAATGTCCACATGACCAAAATAAATTTTCCCAATCAAACATTCTATCTTTCAACTTTCCATCTTTATGTGGAAGTAGATGTTCTATTTGTGGGTCTTGCAAATCCTTTATCTCACATATATAACATTTATTATTAAAATCTTTTTTTAACTGCTCCACAACATCATTTCCAGAATAACTTCCATTTGCCTTTTTTGCCTCTTTTGCTAATGATTCTGGTGCTTTTTCACTACGCTCTACTTTAACCATTAAATATCCTCCCTATTTTGAAAATCTAATTTTAATCTACTATATTCTGTAGCAATATCTAATGCTAAATAGTCAGGTATTTCATCTAAAAACATTTCTAACTTTGCTATCTCTTCTAAATCATCATCTGTAATGGTGTCTTTTTGCACTAATTGTCTGTATCTTTTATATTTTTCTTTTAATAACTCCGACATTGTATTTGCTTTGAAATATCCTTCTACAATCCCCTCATATGGAATATTTACTAAACCGTTTTCTACTAATACATGATTTTCTAAATCATAAATAACAACCTCTTCTAAACTATTTAATATAAATGGTGAATGTGTTGATACAACAAATTGCAAATTAGGAAAAATACTGGTTAATATCTTTAGGATTTCTCTTTGTAATTCCAAATGTAAATGGGTTTCTATTTCATCAATAATTATAATTCCTGGCATATCAAAACAAAATGTTTTATTTGTCTTTTTTTCCATACGAATAATAATATCTACAACAATATCCAAAACAGCTGCATAACCACTAGAGAGTCCATTAAAATCAAATGGTTCTTTGCCCAATTGATGTATGGAAAACTGGAAGGTATCTTCATCAAATTCTAATTGTAGTGTATCATCTTTAAATATGTTTTGTAATAACTGTTGAAAGTTTTGAAACCACTCTTTTATTTTATTTGCCTTTTCCTCTTTTCCTCCACTAATTGCTAGTGCCTCTGTCATCTTTAAATCCAATAAATATTTTACAAAACTTTTTCTTGGTGATTCATAAATGGCATAAGCATCTTTTAGTTGAATCTTTTCTACATGTTTAGGAATATCGGCTTCAAATACACGATTTGCCTCATAGCTAGCAAGTACAAACTTTCCCTCCTCAAACATTGTTCGTATGGAGTCTAGTGGATAATTCATCTCCAATGAGATACCCTTTTTTTCGTTTGCAGTTTCTTTTCTCCATATATTAGTTCTTTTATTCATTTCTAATATTTCAGAAGCCGATTCTTTATTATCTAGTGCTAATTGAAGAAGCCTTTTATCCCCTAATAAATATTTTTCTTCTTGGATAAGATTATCGGTTGTGGATATTGTATTTAAAAACATGGTCATTGCCTCTAAAACACTTGTTTTTCCACTTCCATTTTTCCCCGTAATAATTAAGTGTTTAAGCTTTGTTTGTGATAAAGGAATTTGAATATTTTCTAAATGTCGAACCTTTTCTATGATTAATTTGGTTATAAACAGTTGTTCCATTTCTTCCTCCCTATATTTATGTACTTCATATCATTATTTCCAGTTTCTTTTTCCTTAATCATACCACAAAAAACCTCTCAGAACATCTATATCTGAGAGGTTTTTCTACTTTTTCTTTTCGGATAGTAATTTTGAAACAATATGTAATCTCTTGTCTGAGGATAAAGACTCATGTTTGCACAGTTGATATTTGTGGTGCGGAAGATTATAATAAATCTTGACATAGTATGTCAAGATATGGGCGCTATTCTGTTATCAAAGGAGGAACTGACAATGCAGGAAAGCAGATTATTTAAAATTGTGTACTATCTACTTGATAAGGGACAAGCTACAGCCCCTGAATTAGCAAAAAAATTCGAAGTATCAGTTCGGACAATTTATAGGGATATTGACGCTTTAAGCGGGGCGGGTATTCCTATTTATGCAGAAGTGGGAAGAAACGGTGGCATTCATTTGATGAATGATTTTATTTTAGATAAAGCCGTATTATCAGAAGAAGAAAAGCAGGAAATTCTAACAGCCTTACAAAGCATGGGCGCTACGAAAAATATTAGTAGTCGCCAAACATTGCAAAAACTTTCTGCAATATTTAATCTCAGTTCAGAGGATTGGCTTGAAGTCGATTTTTCCAGATGGGGAAATAAAGGAACTGACAATGAGAAATTTAAATTGCTGAAATCAGCAGTAATTCATCAAAAATGCGTAAAAATAACCTATGCAAATTCCTACGGAACAACTAGTAAAAGAATTGTTCAACCGTTAAAAATGTCATATAAGTCTATGTCGTGGTACTTAAAAGCGTATTGTACAAAAAAACAGGATTATCGTATTTTTAAGCTAACTCGTATTATAGATTTGGAAGTTCTCACGGACGGTTTTTGCAAAAGCTCATTTCCAGAATTAGATGAAACGACGGGTCAAGTCTACAATACAATCGTACTGCGTTTCCCCGAAAATATGTCATATCGCGTTTACGATGAATTTGATAAAACACAAGTAAGCAAAATGGAAAATGGAGATTTAATTGTATCTGTTGAAATGCCAGAAGATGAATGGTTAATAGGGTATCTGTTATCATTCGGAACGCAAATAGATATTATAGAGCCTGCGTACCTCAAAGACATTGTGGCAGAACAGGCAAAGATAATTTATGAGAAATATAAATCTTGACATAGGGTGTCAGTATATAAGCTGTATAATTTCATTGTAAATTCTATTTGAGAAAGTGGGGACTGGAAATGAAATTTGAATGGAAAAAGCAGGAGAAAGAAATATACGGTACTAATACAAAACCTTGTGTTATTGATGTTTCTTCTCAAAAATATATCATTATTTCTGGAGAGGGAAACCCTAATGACGAAATCTTTTCAGACAAGGTTGCTGCCCTATTTTCGGTAGCTTATAAAATTAAAATAACATACAAATCATTTGAATAATGCTAATCATACAGAAACAGCTAACTTAAAAACTATTTTGAGATACAAAATTATAGATATAGGAAGATGATAATATATCGTTGTAATAAAGAAAGGAAAATGAATATGGGAAGACCTACAACAAAAACAGATTTACTAATAGCAGCAACCACTAATTATAAAAAGTTAAACACCCTTATTTCTGAATTGACAAAAAAAGAGTTATCAACTCCTTTTGAATTTTCAAATGATGAAAAAAAGAAAGAAGCTCATTGGAAAAGAGATAAAAACCTGCGTGATATTTTAATTCATCTTTACGAATGGCATCAGCTTTTGTTGAATTGGGTACATTCCAATCTGGATGGCGATAGCAAATCGTTTATCCCAGAGCCTTATAATTGGAAGAGCTATGGAGATATGAATGTGGAATTTTGGAAAAAACATCAATCCACATCGTTAGAAGATACGAAAAGTATGTTCCAAAAATCCCATGACGAAGTGATAAGGCTGGCGGAAACCTTTTCAAATGAAGAATTATTTTCTAAAGGCGTTTATAAATGGGTAGGCGGAAGTACTTTAGGTTCTTATTTTGTCAGTGTTACAGCAAGTCATTATGATTGGGCAAT
>CALWGN010000221.1 GCA_944380055.1 uncultured Lachnospiraceae bacterium | reverse complement strand
TATTATGGTTCAGAAAAAGTAATTGAAGGATATAATGTAATGGGAGTTGCAAAAGCTGCATTAGAAGCAAGTATAAAATACTTAGCAAAAGATTTAGGAAAAGATGGTTATAGAATAAATGGAATTTCAGCAGGTCCAATAAAAACATTGTCAGCAAAAGGAATAAAAGATTTTGGTTCAATATTGGATGTTGTTGAAGAAAGAGCACCATTACATAAAAATGTTACTATAAATCAAGTTGGGGATAGTACAGCATTTTTATTTAGTGATATGTCAAGTGCAATTACAGGTGAAATTATTCATGTGGATAATGGTTTTTCTGTTGTTGGAGTTTAAAGTCTATTGATGATGCTTTTGCTAATAGATAGGATATTAAATTAAGCACTTAAAATAGTTTATGAAACTATTTTAAGTGCTTATTATTGTGGACTTTATGGTAACTAAAATTCGATTTTTTAGTCATTAAGTACGATACTCTAGGAAAATTCTGTATCTAAATTTTACCAATAAATATCCCTAAAGTCAATACAACAGGATAAAAAAATGAAATTAATTTTCGACAATATCTAACATTAGTGATTTCAACGGTTTGAAGGTTTATAAATAACTTAAAACCTCTACAAGTATTGATATATCAGTATTTTTAAGATATTATAAATTTATATAAAAACTCTTAAAATTTTAATGTTGATATATAGCTATTTACAACACATTGGGATTTTAAAAATTATAGCATTATAACAGTATGGTCTTTAGTAGTTTTGAATTCATACAACCATTGATAACACTAGCTTTCATTCAATAGAAAAATTATTTCATTTTTTTATCCTGTCAATACAATAAATCAAAAATTTTTTGCTAGTAATGTTAGTATTTATTTTAAAGTTATAATTCACAGTCTCTAATTTATTTTATAGAATGTTTATATAAATATTTTTTTCAAAGTATATAAAATAAATTAACGACCGTGAATTGTAGCATTTTGTATAATTAAAAATAGTAGTGTTTTAAAAAGAGGGCAATATATAATATAAAATTATTTCTGATTTTGCGTATCTAAATTTGAAATTAGAAATTCTTAAAGAAAAACATGTATGAATTGCACGGTACTCTCTGTAAGAGAGGGTCTGAGTGCATGAATACATTTTTTTTCTTTTAGAATTTCTATGAAAATTTAGCTTATACAAAATCGGAAATAATTTTATATTATATATTGCCCTCTTTAACAATTCTAAAATAAAACTTATCAAATCCTTGTAAAGCATTAACTGCAAGACTTTGGGAAGATTTACATTTTCCTAGAGTATCGTACTCTAAGAAAAAAAGCATATGATAAGGAGGAAGAAAAATGACAAAATATGGATTACTAAAAATCAAAAGAGTAAAGAGTAAAGAGAAAGGTATTAAATTAATAGCGTTAGTAATAAAAATCATAGTGTTATTAATATTAGCTGGAGTAACAATTGCGACATTGATGGGAGATAACGGAATTATAACAAAAGCAAGAGAAGCTAAACAGAAAACAGAAGATGCACAAAAAGAGGAAGAGGCAATATTGTCAGATATAGAAGATTATATGAATGGTATAACAGTATCAGAAGAAGGATTTAATGAAGATGTTGGAGTAAATGAGCCAAAACTAAAATCAGGAATGATACCAGTATATTATGATGAAAGTGCAAAGGTATGGAAAAAGGCAGATGAAACAAATACTGGAAAACAATGGTATGATTATGATGCAAAAAAATGGGCAAATATAATAACAGTATCAGATGAGGATAAAGAATTAAGAGAAGTAGAAGTAGGAACAGAAATACCAATGGATAAAATAACAACATTTTTTGTATGGATACCAAGATATGCATATAGTATAACAGAAGGATATAAACAAGGAAGTACAGTTCCAGAGAGTACGGAAATAACAGATGTAACAGGAGAGATAGATGTGACATTTTTAAAAGGAAATACAAATACAGGAGTAGATGGAATACAATATGAAATAGACTATGATGAAACAAAATTAAATGCAGGAGATACTACACCTAAAATAGTGCATCCAGGATTCACGTTAGGAAATAGCCAATTAACAGGAATATGGGTAGCAAAATTTGAGGCAAGTGGATTAAATGGAGAACAGGCAGTAGGGAATGCAAGTGCAAGTTTAGCAACACCAGTAGAACCTGCAAGTGATGGAAGTACATATGTAAGAATATTGCCAAATAAAGTAAGTTGGAGACATATAACAATAGGAGAGTCAGAATATCAAAGTATGAGAATGTCAGCAAATACAGAAAAGTATGGATGGACAGGTGCAGTAAATAGCCATTTAATAAAAAATAGCGAATGGGGAGCAGTAGCATATTTGTGTTATAGTGATTATGGAAATGTACCAAAAACCAATGGTGCAGGTACATTAGATTCTACTAAAAGATGGTATTATGATATGTACACAGGAGCAGGAGCAAAAAGTGATGAAGGAAGATATGAAAATTTTACAGAGGATACATATGGATATAATACAAGTGCTGGAAAATTAGCAAGTACAACAGGAAATGAATATGGAATATATGATATGGCAGGAGGAGCTTGGGAAAGAGTAGCAGGATATTTAGATAATGGAAATAATTATCTTAATACAAATGGACAAAGTACAACAAAAGTAAATGGAGAAACAGTAAAATACATAGAAAATGGGCAATTAAATAGTAGTTATAATGCATTATGGGAAAAATATGAAGTAAGTGAAGAAGAAAGAAGTAATCAAATAGAAGTAGAAGGAGTAGGAAAAATAGCACAAACAACTTTATGGAGTTGGAATAATAGAGGAGTAGAATATAATAGAGCAAGAAAAAGATTAACAGAAGCAAATTATAATAATATGGCAAAACACAAAGGAATAGGAGTAAATGAAGTTGGTACAGACTTTTCATATTATGCACCATATGGAACTACTGGAAGTAGTTGGTCATGGTATAAAACTGTAAAAGATACATCAACAAATACATCAACTGAATATGCAAGAGCATGGAATAGTGATTATACTCTAATCGGACATGCGTCTTTTCCGTTTGTCCAACGCGGAGGCGGTTGCGGAAGTGGTACAGGAGCAGGAGTCTTATACACTGGTATCACGTATGGCTATGCCAGCAACCACACTGGTTTTCGTCCGGTGCTGGCCGTCTAGCACTTTAGATTTATGTAACCTTGTTCCTTTAATCCCTTTATTAAAACGATGTTTTTAAGTTTACATAAAACTAATCATTGCAAATAAAGTTGGATTTTAA
>CALWGN010000220.1 GCA_944380055.1 uncultured Lachnospiraceae bacterium | reverse complement strand
GAACAATAAATGGTAACTTTTCTATTCCTGTTTTCTCATTTTTATGAATTCCTTTTATAGTAATGACGCAATGAATTGGCCCATCTTCTTCTACTGATACTTCTTTTATATCTCCTATGTATGGAATTTCTCTAGTAACAGCTATATCCTCGTCTCTGCTTCGTTCTTCTAATAAAAGTACTAAGGTAGCCTTTTTTACACGCATTTGTTCATTGATAATTAAATCCGTTAAAATTTCTCTACCACTTTTGGGAATTGTTACTTGAATATTTTCCCCTGTAATTAAATAACTTTCTTCTGTAGCTTCTACAGAGATTTTAGACTCTTTCTTTTTCTTATCAATAGGTGTAATAGTGACATTATTTCCCATCTTTTCACTGTCTGCCGTATGAGCTACCCATTTTACTGAACCATCTGGCCAATAAGCAGTTACTCTGGACTGTACTGGAATTGTTACTCCATATTCATCTGTTAATTGGAAATCATTTTCTTTTGATACTACCCCTTTCTCCCATATACTTCCAAAGGTAGTATATCCTTTATTTGTTCGATTTTCTAATAAATGTAATTTCATTCTCCCTTCTCCTTTCTGAGATGAATATTTATTTTCTTCTATTAGGATACCACTAACCATATATTTTTTCAATTACATTTTAGTAAAATAAGTTGTTTTTTATTATTTTTTATTTATAAATTTTATTTTTCTACAAATATTATTATATTTTAAGCTTCACTTCTTATACCAGATATTAGTGAATTATCAATGAAGAATTGGGGAATTTTAAGAATCTATGAGCAACTTATAGGACATACATGGATGGAAAGACTATGGAGAACTTAAAACTGGATGGAGCGTTTGAATTATATTGACAATTTATATGATATCGAGAACTTACACTCTATCAGTAACTTGTACTTTAGCAACAACTAAAGAAGCTAAAAACTTGCATATTGCAAATTTTTAGCTTCTTTCTATGTAGCAATGCTTTTTATTGACTGTACTGTCCTTTTAAGTAGGTAACAAATTGTTTGGCACATCTTCCTGATAGCCCACCGTGGCTAAGCTCCCATTTATTAGCTTCTAAAAATAAGGTTTCTTCGTCCATCACGATTTCTTCCCTTTTTGCTAATTCACGTACAATGGTTTGAAATTGTTTTTTATCTGGTGCACTAAAATAAATGGTAACGCCAAATCTAGCAACCAATGACAACTTTTCTTCTACTGTATCGGATTTGTGTAGTTCTATATCAAAGTCTTTTGTATCATTGAAGCTTTCTTTAATTAAATGACGTCGATTCGAGGTAGCATAGATAAGCACATTATTTGGACATTCTTCTAAGCCACCTTCGATAATCGCTTTTAAGTATTTATATTCTACTTCAAATTCTTCAAAGGATAAGTCATCCATATAAATAATAAACTTATAATTTCTATGTTTGATTTGAGAAATGATTCGGCTTAAATCTTTGAATTGATGTTTGTATACTTCAATGATGCGAAGCCCTTGTTCGTAAAATTGATTTAACATACTTTTTATACAAGAAGATTTTCCTGTTCCTGCATCCCCAAATAGTAGCACATTGTTTGCTTTGCGTCCTTGTATAAAGTCAATGGTATTATCAAGTAGCTTTTTCTTTTGTGCTTCGTATCCGATTAAATCAGAAAGTTGCATGGTACTAGTATAATCAATGGGTTGTAACTTGTATTTGTTATGCTCACCTTCTTCTAATCGAAATGCTTTGTGTAAGCCAAATTCACCTACACCATATATTTGGTAGAACTTAGTTAGAGCTGTATACATTCCATCTACATTTTCACTAGCTAACTTTTTTACTAATGTTTCTATGGCTTTTTTTAATGTTGTTTTTTCTTCGCAAGAAACTTGTTTTTGGCTAAAGTTTTCCACAATATGCCCAATATTTGTTTGAAGAAAGTTATCTATAAGAGAAAAATCCAAGGAAAATAGGTATTTGTAAATGGCTAAATCATGTTTTGCAACTAGATGTAAACTACCTCCTATATCTCCTTTTCTTTCACAAGCTTTTGTAAATCCATTTTCACTTGTAATTAATATGTGGGTTAAATAGGCTTGCCAAATATTTCCTTCCCATTTGTGTTTTATCGCTAACTCAATTAAATATCCAACACATTTGCTATATATTTGCGTTACTCGTTCTCTCTCCCCTACGGATATATCTTCCATTTCCAAACATCGGCTCCATACATCACTTAAACTTTTTTCAAAACTGTTCCCTTGCTCTTTTTCTATGAAACTATTATCTTTTTTTCCTAATTGATATAATAATAATTGTTCCATTTCCATAGTATCCCCTCCTAGTAGTTTCCTAAAATCTTTAGCATACTAACTTCTGCATTAATTCCTTGTAAGGCATTTTTTACTGATGAATCACTTAAATTCCCTTCAAAATCAATGAAGAAACGATATTCAAATGGCTTATCTTTGATCGGTCTTGATTCTATTTTTGTCATATTTAAATTGTTGAAAATGAAATGTGATAGAATATTGTATAGACTACCACTTTCATGGGCAATTTCTAAGCAAATGCTTACTTTTTTCGCATTTTCTTCATAAATTTTATTTTTTGTTACAATAATAAAGCGAGTGGTATTGCTTTTGTTGTCATTAATTTGTTTTTCTAATATAGAAAGTCCATATAATTGACCTGCAAATTCACTGGCAATGGCAGCTTGTGTTATATCGTTGTCGTTTAATACTTTTACTGCACTTACAGCAGTATTTAGCTGGCTAATGGTATTCCAATGTTTGTGTTTGCTTAAATATTCTCCACATTGCATCAGTCCTTGCGGATGAGAATATACTGTTTTTATTTGTTTGATGGTTGCACCAGGTAAGCCTAGTAATGCGTGTTGTACTTTTATATATACTTCTCCTACAATGGTGTTGTTATATTTTACTAATAAGTCGTACACATCTCCTACCATCCCTGCACTGGAGTTTTCGATTGGAAGTACTGCAAAGTCTGCTGCTTCTTTTTGTACAGCTTCCATAGCCTCTTCCCATGTTTGTACATGGAAACTTTCAATGTCTGTTCCAAAGTATTGGTTCATTGCCACATGACTGTATGCACCTTCTACTCCTTGGAATACTACTTTTATTTGCTGTTTTTTGTTTGCTGTTTCTTTTGTGTTGTTTACTTTTTCAAATGAAACTTGTTCTAATGCACCATGTTGTTCTAATATTTGATATTGAAGCTTGCGACTAATTGCCATGATTTGAGAAAATAACTCTTCAATCCCATGTTTGTTAAATTGACTGTCTGCCTGTTTTGTCAATGCTTCTATTTTTTGTTTTTCTCGTTCTTTGTCTAAGACAGGCTTGCCAACACTGATTTTGTATTCTGCAACTTGTTTTGCTTTTTCCATACGTTGTTTGTATAAGGAAACGATTTGGTTGTCGATGGTGTCGATTTCTTGGCGGATTTGGTTTAGATCTAGCATAATGTACCCCCTCGATTTTATAATACTGCTCTATTCATTTTGATTTTATCACATTTGTGTGGTAAAGTGAAGAAGAGAAATTTTCTATATCTATTTTAAAAAACGATTCTAAACTTTACTTTGGACAAATGAAAAAAGATATCGATAATGCAAAAGGCGTAGGACTTTTTATTCCTACACCTTTTTTTTAAAATTCTCCCACACTCTTGACAAAGATCCTAAAAAAGTCAGAAATGGGGCTGTCGCACTAAGTGAACTGCTTCCCGTCAAGTAGACAATTAAAAAAATAAAAATTTATTTCTGCCACCAGATGAAAAACTGGTGGCAGTTTTTATGCTGCCATCATATATTGTTTGTGTTTTTCCATCGGAGTTAAAACGCCAAGCTGCCTTTGCAATCGTTTATTGTTGTAATACTCAATATAACTTTCAATCATGTTGACAAGTGATGTGCGGCTTGTGAATTTTTTACCATAATAGCTGTAGTGGTATAGTAAATTTGTAACAACTTGTTCGAATAATATATTATAATAGTATTCAAATAAGGAGGAGATCACTATGTCAGTACGTTACAGCGAAGATTTCAAAAAAGAAGTCGTTAAAGCCTA
>CALWGN010000219.1 GCA_944380055.1 uncultured Lachnospiraceae bacterium | reverse complement strand
AGGCCAAGGAAAAAGTGTTACAAGATTCCGTCCACATGGTGTTGTAGGGGTTGTGGGTCCTTATAATTTCCCAGCTCATATGCCTAATGGTCATATAATTCCTGCATTATTAGCTGGTAATACAGTTATAATTAAACCTAGTGAAAAAGTTCCTTACACGTCAGAATTTATTATGGAAATTTGGGATAAAGTAGGATTGCCAGATGGCGTAATTAATATGTTGCAAGGGGATAGCGCAGTAGGGGAACGTTTATGTTTAAGTAAAGGTGTACATGCTATTCTGTTTACAGGAAGCAGAAATGTAGGTGAACATATAGACAAGCTTTGTGCAGGAGAAAAAATTTGTGCTCTTGAAATGGGTGGAAACAGTCCTCTGATAGTATGGGATACTACAAATATGGATGCAGCAGTATTAGCTACTATTCAATCATCTTTTATTACAAGTGGTCAAAGATGTTCATCAGCAAGACGTGTCATAATTCCTGATAATTCTTTTGGGGAGCATTTTGTAACCAAGCTTGTAAAGGCAACTCAAAGGATTGTGGTAGATAGACCAGACTCTGTTCATCAGCCATTTTTAGGACCCATGAAAGATAAAAAATTTGTAGACATTTTGTTACAAAAACAAAGAGAATTGGTTGAATTAGGTGGAGAAATTCTAGTTGAATGCAAGAGAAAAGAAAATTTAGGACCTGCCTATGTTACTCCTGGAATTATTGATATGACAAATGCCAAAAGAGAATTTGATGAGGAAATTATTGGACCATTTATACAGTTAAAGAGGGTTAGATCATTTGATGAGGCACTTGATGAAGCTAATAATACAAAATACGGGCTTGCAGCAGGTGTATTTACCGAAGATGAACAGTTATATAAAAAATTCGCACAAAATATAAAAGCGGGGTTGATTAATTGGAATCAACAACTCACAGGAGCAAGTGGATGGGCACCGTTTGGCGGTATTAAAGCAAGTGGTAATTGTAGACCTAGCGGATATTTAGCAACGGATTATTGTGTTTATTCTACAGCATCATTGGAGTTTGAACAAATAGTTATGCCGGATAAGTTACCATGCGGAATAATATTAGGGGATGATTAAAATTAAGATATATGAGTGGGCAGATCAGAACTATAATAATTCTTTTACTGCAGATACAGGTTTTACGCAAAAGTTTCGTACAGGTTTAACATTACTATCAAAAAATAATTATGAAAATTATTATACAAGATTAAAGTTAATTCATACTTTTCAAAATAAGTGTATTGAAATTTTTCGACGAGCATTAAAAGATGATGATCAGTTAATGCTTAATTGGTTATTAAATGAAACACCAGTTAGTTTTGGGAAAAATTATCATAAAGAACTTGAGGATATCTTTTATAAAAGACCAGTTTTTTTTAGGACAGATGAATTAGATTATGGAAAAATATGTGAAATTCAATGTCCGGGTTCCCTGTGGGGTGAATTACAGTTATGCTACGAATTTGCAAAAGGTCAATACACAGAATTTGATATGCAATCACCTGTAGAAAACTTCAATATGCAATTAACAAAATATTTAGGTGATCAGCCGGTTTTACATTATCTCATCGATAATGCATCAGGGCAACCAGGAGTGCGATATTTCATATCTAAATCCAGAAAATGTACTTCTCCAATAAAGTATTATGGAATAGATAAAAATATAAATTCTGAGGATGTAAATTTTGTTAGAAGCCATTCTGTATACGGGGAATGGGCAGAAAATTATTTTAAGGAGCGGATTACAAAGAAAAGCGTGCAGTATGATTTGCCCCCTTATATTTTGTTTGATCAAAAAGCAACATTATGTTTACCATTTTGGTCAAAGACAAAGTCTTATTTTAGTGATGAAATAAGAAATATTTTTGCTTATACAACACCAATTTATGATGATACATTGGAGCTACCAGAGGGAAAATGTTCAATTGACGATTTTTCTGAATGGCCGCGAAGCGAAAGAAATTATTATTTAAAATACGCAGGGGCCGATGTGTCATTAAACTGGGGAAGTAAAGCTGTGTATAGATTAAGTAATCTTAGCAAAGAAAAATGTAAAAATATTTTATATGAGAAAATAGAAGAGGCGAAAAGAGGAAGAATATGGATTTTACAGGAAAATATAATTAGGGATGAGGACGTTGAATATATTGAACGAAATGGAGATATAAAAAAGGATAAAATGCGCGGGAAATATTCGGGATTTTACGGTCCATATGACTTTTTAGGCTTATTAACTATGTATAGAAAATTTAATAAGGTACATGGACAAGAAGATACTGTAATTGCATTGGGAATTCCTGAAAAATAAGAATAGTGGTCATAAAATACGAAAGGATAAGATTTATGAAAAGTTTTGATTTTGGTTTGTGTGCGGAGTACAGCCATGAAATAGACGAAATTCGTAAGTGGGCCAAAGATTTGAGAAATTTGCGTGAAAGTGTAGATTTCTCATGGATACATCCTGTTGATTGGGAGCTCAAATGGTCAAATATCCACGGTAAACCAGCGAAATCTTTAACAATAACTTTGACACCAAGTGGATGTAAATGGATAGAATATGGTGGTTGTACCATGTGCGGAGAATATGAAGGATCTACAAAAGGAAAAAGTATTTCACCAGAGTTCCATATGGCACAATTTGCTAAAGCCATTAGTGATTATTATCCACTTTATCACCCTGAATGGCTGAGAATTTATCAGGAAGGTAATTATGTAAATTCACAAGAAGTTGAGGAAAATATACAAATTGCAATATTAAGATTAGCTAGTTCACTTGTTGGTATAAAAAGGATTACAATTGAATCAATGGCTAAATATATCACGAATGAGAATGCTAAAGAGTTAAGAAAAGCAGTACCAGAAGACATAGAATTAGAAATTGGAATGGGGTTTGAAGGTGAAGATGATGTTGTCAGAAATGTTTGCGTGAATAAAGGGGAAACAATCGAAGATTATGAGCGTGCAATATCCATTTTAAAAGACAATAACATAAGATCCTTGGGGTATGTAGTACTAAAACCCCCTTTTTTGACAGAACAAGAAGCTATAGAAGAAGCAATTTTGACTATAAATAGAGGGGATGAATTAGGATTTGATGCATTAAGTTTACAGCCGTTAACTATTCACAAATATTCTTTGGCTCATGCTTTATATAGTGTAAAAGAATATGAATTACCATGGTTATGGTCTGTCATAGAAGTTGCAAAACATATAAAGAATATTGAAGATTTTAGAATAGGAGGTTTAGGGTTTTATCCAAGACCGATAAATGCAGCTTATAATAGACATAAAGATTACCACGGAGATGATTGCAATCCAGTATTATGGAAGTTAATTAAGGAATATGGGAAAACTCGAGATAAATCTATTTTTGATGGATTGGAGTGTGCATGTAAAAAACAGTGGGAACAGGTGTGTAATCAAAAGGATACAGATTTACATAAGCGAATAAAAAATAAGCTTTCAAAATTAGATTTGGATATATACAAGAAACAATTTCAAAATAATAATGATATATTTCCCAATATGATTTCAATCGAAGGAGATACATTTTTTAATAATATGTAAATGGTTAGGAGTTTATCTAAGCGGGTTCAGCTTAAATTGTTAAAACAATGGAGAATCCATAGATGTGCTAATATAATAGCATAAATAGGATTCTCCTTATTTTTGAAGAAATAGTTTGATATCGTGCTTAGGGTATCTAAACACATTTTACTAAAACAAAGCAATAAATATGCATGAAACATAAAATAAGTTAAAAAACTTGAGGTGTTTAAATGAATAGAAAGATATTATGTATAATTCAGTTATTAGTTGTATTAGGAAGTTTTATACTGGCGCTAGACAAGCTAATAAATGTATTTTCTACGAATAATAAGAAATGAAAATGTAATTTTGATATTAATTACAAATGCACTTATTTTAACCATGCTTGTCATAATTTGTGCAGTCCTTACAAGCGCTGCTGTAAGGGGGAATTAATCGAAAATAAATCTATACTTTTGGCGGGATCTTATTAGTTGAAATGGTGGATATTAGAATTCGGTTTAATGGCTCTTTCAAAGTACATCGGTATAATTAGGCTAATTATGTAGAATTTTCACAAATGTATAGAATGGAGACTTAATATGAAGAATATAGATTGTTTCATTTATGAAGCAATAAAAAAAGGATTCAATATTGATTCTGTCTGTGTTCAAACTCCAAATAGCCTACAATTTGCAGGAAACAATAATATTATTAATGTTCATTCTGCTGCTAAAACCATTACTTCTTTGGCATTTGCATTATTTTTAAAAGAATATAGACAGATAAGTATTAGTGATAAAATTATTTCGTTTTTTCCGGAATATAATTCTTGTTTATCGAAAAACACTGAGTATATTACTATT
>CALWGN010000218.1 GCA_944380055.1 uncultured Lachnospiraceae bacterium | reverse complement strand
ATTATAGATATCATTAATAGTTGTATATGGTATATTGCATAGTTGTGAAAGTCTATATTGAGATATTCCTTTGGAATTTAGGATACTTTTTAATGACATCACCATCACTCTCCTTTATATATATTATAACGGTATACCGATATAATGTAAATACTTTATCATGTATTTAATTGATATTATTCTCTTTTTGCCTATAAATATTCTCATCTCCCTTCATCGAATCAAGCAAAATTTTATCTTTTTTTACAACGTTCATAAATTATTCCACCAATACAAATCAATGTGACTATAACAAATGCGATGCCAATGACTATTAATGGCCAAGCTACAATCCAAAAAGGCCAATGTATTTGTCCTCCTAGTTGCAATGCAGTCAGCAACAATGAAGCTGTTATAACTGATTGGATAGTAATTTCAATGATTTTTGATAGTGTTTTTGATAATTTTTTCATATATTTGATTTCTCCCTTCTCTTATTGACAAAAAAACATATCTCCAAAAATGAGATATGTCCTGTCATCGTTTATATTGACATATATATTATATCATATATTTTTTAGTCCTTATTACTACTCATATTTGGCTTAAATAAAAGACTACATAAGAGTGATAAACCAATAGCCTGCAATAATGTGATTTCTGTTAACCCAAAGATTTCAGGCATCAACCAGTTCCATAAGAAATAAACAGGAATCCCTGTTAATAATGCAAAAAATACTATTAAAATAACAAATAAAACCGCATATCCTAACTTTTCAACAAATTCATTTAATGTATACATAATTCATTTTCCTCCTTAGATTTTGTTCATAGTTATTTATTTGATTATTTTATATCGCCTTATAATAACTCAAAATTATCATCAATTCTTGATTTGTTTTCTCTTCTTCAGTTATCATATTCAAACTCGCTTTTCTTCTGTTCAACGTATAATATAGTTATTGCTGAAGCCCATAAAAATATGCCACAGTTTATCATTGATAATTGAAGAGCTAAGAAATATAAACATAATTGCATTATTGAAGCTGACCAACAGCCAAGCAAACAAGCATAAATCATGTCATTCATATCACATGTCGAATAGTCATAATATAGATAACTCCAATTCACAGCATCATCGAATTCGTTTAAGCATGTGTTTTCTATTTCTTCTCTAACCATTTTCATAGGTTTCCAGCGAAACATCTTCTTTATAGTTAACAAATATTCCTCTTTTGTTTGTATATTATTATCCATTAATTCATCGTGAGTTATAGGAACATATTTATGAGCTCTAAAATAAAAGAGAATTTGAATAAGTTTGTAGCAAAAATAAAGTATTGGAGGCAATAGAATGATAATATTTTGATAATTATTCCATAGAAACATTAATGGTTCTCTTATTTTTGTTAATATTCCTATTAATGGCTCTTTGAAACAGATAATTGTCGCAACTGTTCCGATACATAAACCAATCACTAAAAGTGGTTTCAAAACACGTACAATCATATCCTTATAATATTCAACAAATAACCTGATAAAGGACTTTTTCTTTTTCTTGATTTTTATGGTCTTGTCATTTATTTTTAATTTCATTAATTTATTTCACCTCTCTTATTTTTAGTAGCTTTTTCTATCAACTAATTTTTTTATTATATTTAAAATACTTTAACCATTTTTCTACGCTGTGACATTCTCCTTGGCAAATTTCTTTTCCTAAATATTTCTTTCCTTTATGAAAAGGACATTCTTCCACAAATTCATAACAATCCTTACAGTTCGCCATTTTTACAAGCATTTCACATGCTTTAGTTAATGAATCTTGATAGTCAACGATGTCAACTTTATATTGACTTCTGTCCCTATCTAAATACCAAGCTAAAGCATTTGCGTTTGATTTATGAAAATGATTAAAAACAGTATCGAGTTCAATTATTGAAATAGTATATTGAGCACATCCCTCAGCCGTTACTTCAAAATATCCATCATTACTTAAGTTTTGTTTAACATCTAAAAGGTTATGTGCTAAATAATCCTTAAGATTTGTTTCATCAAACACTTTTAAAATACTGTAAGTCTTATCATCCATTAGAAATCTACATACATCTTCTGCTGAATCATATGAACATATATAGTTTTCGTTAATCATTACACAATACTTTTTGAAGTCACTTTTACTGTAATCCAAATGGTAACTATCTCTATTCGCTTTTAGCCATTCAATAATAGCATAACCATCTTCGTCTTCGTCATCCACATATTCCATTAAATATCTACTATCATAAATGTTTATGCTAATATTCCTCTTAGTTTTATTTTCAAAATCATTGAGCTCTAAGCTAGAAATAAAGAAATAGCATCCTTCATGTATATCCATATATTCCATAGAAAGAATCTCACTCTTAGTCATAAGGCCATAATAATCAATCGAAATTCTTCCTCCATACATATCAGCTAATGTATTTAAAACCTTATCAAAATCATTGCTATACTTCATTACTTTTTTATCTACAACCAAGAAATAACCCATATCTGTATCCTCCTTCTCTTTTTTCCTTATGAACATAACAATGCTATCACAATTGTTATTCCTCCCAGCAATAAACATACTAGCCAATAATCTCTAAAAAACTGTTGAGAACCATTCACCTCCTGATGAGGTGTTGGATGACCGTAACGTTTACATCTTATCTCATATAAGGGACAATACTCACAATCTTCTACATGTGTATTATCTCTCATAACTTATTTTGACTCCTCTTCTTCCAAAATCCTTTCAACAATCTTTACAACCTCTTCAACTTTTGGAACATATTTTCTATCCCAACTTGTCAATTTCTTATTCTTTTGACATCTTTGAAGATACTTTTTCATGTCCTCTAAAGTGAGACTGCAAGAGCCAAATGTAGCAATCATTATCTCTTTGTAAGCATCTGTCTTATACGCTTTTAAAGTATTTTCATTAACAAAAGGCTGATGGCTGGCCAATTGACAAAATGGAACATATCCAGGAATAGCATCATATCCAATATTCCAAATCAAGTAATTCTGTGGCCATTTATCAACGAGTTCAAAACGATGATGCATATCATCTTCTATATAAATTCTTTTCTCTTCCATACTATTCTCCTTTTTTTAAATATTCTTTCAACCAATTTCTTATGTCACCAATATAGACATATATATTGCTATGGTAACTACAATGATATTGAGGACATGTTTCAAAAAGCTTATCTGTTAAGAATTTGAACATGTCACTACCACCGAAATAGTCTATGTTAATGAGCAAATGACTTTTATAATACAATATTGGAATAGCTAAATTATCATTATTTTCGACTTTCAACATATCCATAATCTCATTTAATATATTTACATCTTCCATAGTGTTTTCTCCTTTTCTTATTCCCACTTTTCTTTTGGAATCATCTGTACAACTCCTTGCAATATTTCAAGCAACAACCATTGTCGATACCCTTCATCATCTTCGAATAATGGTATATGCAATTCAATATGTCCACTATCAGGTGAGATGGATAGATAAGCTTCCTCTCCTAGTGTTTCTTCATCAGCCAAATAATTATCAACTAAATAACACTTCTGACCAAATTGAATGCTGTTGTCTCGCATATAGTCTTTTATGTAATTATGATACATATAAACCTCCTATCATCCAGCCAGACATCTTGCCCAAACCTCCCCCAATACGTCACAGGCCTCTCTATCCCATAGGATATATTCCTCTTGTGAAGTGAGG
>CALWGN010000217.1 GCA_944380055.1 uncultured Lachnospiraceae bacterium | reverse complement strand
TGACAAAAAAAGAGATTCAATATTTGACACCTATTGTCAAGTAATTAAGCGATGAAAACAAAGATGGTGTCATGGGTATCAAGATTAGAGTTGTCAATTCGACTGTTTGGGACCTATAAAATTAACAGGATATATTCCCGTGTACTGCGGGGGTAGATTTGTTCCGTGTCGTTTCAACATTCACGGCATCGTCTCGACCCAGACAGTATGAGCAAATAAGTCATTAACGCTTAATGAAGCAGTTCGATAATCCCACAATTACATTATTGCTTCTATTTCATTCAATAGTTTTAAATTTGAAAAAGAAGTGAAAACAAATATAACTGAAATTATAGAACAATCAGAATAGTTAATTTTAAACTAAGGAAAAAATCCGAAGCTACTAATACAAATCACATAATGACAGAGCTACACATAAAGTATATTCTTTTTGGATAGCTCTGTTTTTCTTTTATAAAAATGCACTATAAATATAACTTATAAAGGCTTTTGAATTTAAACTTCTTCAAAATCAAGCTGACTATGCTTTAAAAATTTTCCAACCATATTGTCCCATTCTTTTTCCAAACTTTTATCTAATGTAAATTCCTTTAAAGACGTTCCAGTGACACAATGAATTTCTCCATCACGGTATATAATATTTAGCAAAAGGGAATCAATGTCGAATCGACCAATTAACCCTGTTTGATGCAATAACTTTTCTACATTTGTAGGATGAAGTTTTAACACAATTTTAAAAGAAAGAGGGAGCTTTGTTCCCTTAATTAAATGAAAGCAAGTAGGGCGTAATTGCTTCCATAAACTATATTCTAAGTTATCTAACTCTTCCTTTTCTACATCATTGAAGTACTCTAGTTGCAGCTTACCATCAATATGAAAACGATTGGACGTTTGAATTACTGCCTCACATACTAAAAAACGATCAAATATTTCTTTTATAAAAAGGGCAGTAGTAAATGTTTTTATATCTGTAATTTTATATGAAACCATTATTCCTCCTAAATAATTCATTGCCTTTAGTTGTTTAATAAAGACATTTTAATAGCTTTTATAAACTAATCCTTATTATAGTCCAAATAAGAAAAGGAAGCAATACAAGGAAGCAATATGTAGACATAAATTTTTATTATCCATAGGAATTATCTATGGCATTCTACAATAGGATATGCTATGATGATTCAAGAAATGGAATGCTTGATAGTATAAAATGATGTATGAAAACAGATTTCAAAAAAGTACCATCAATATCAAGCAATTTATAAGTTTTGCTATAAAACTAGCATTATAAGATTCTCAAAAATAAGAGAAATAAAGAATATGTATAATAGAAAAGGAGATATTATGAAACTTATATCATGGAATGTAAATGGAATCCGTGCCTGTGTGCAAAAAGGATTTTTAGACTTTTTTAACGAGGTAGATGCAGATATTTTCTGCCTACAAGAAACGAAACTGCAGGAAGGACAAATAGAGTTAAATCTTCCTAACTATTATCAGTACTGGAATTATGCCAAGAAAAAAGGATATTCTGGAACTGCAATTTTTACAAAGCAGAAGCCATTAAATGTGACTTATGGCATTGGAATAGAGGAACACGACCAAGAAGGGCGCGTAATTACGCTAGAGTTTGACGACTTTTATTTTATTACTGTGTATACACCAAATTCTCAGAACGAACTAGCAAGACTAGACTATCGTATGCAATGGGAAGATGATTTTCTTGCCTATTTAAAGAAACTAGAGGAGACTAAGCCTGTTATCTTTTGCGGAGATTTAAACGTAGCTCACAAAGAAATTGACTTAAAGAATCCAAAAACCAATCGCAAAAATGCAGGCTTTACGGATGAAGAAAGAGACAAGTTTACCAAGTTATTAGAGGCAGGTTTTGTGGATACCTTCCGTTATTTCTATCCTGATCAGGAAGACATCTATTCCTGGTGGTCATATCGTTTCAGTGCAAGAGCAAAAAATGCAGGGTGGCGTATTGATTATTTCTGTGTATCAGAAGCATTGAAGGAACGCCTAATAGATGCAAAGATTCTAACAGAGGTAATGGGCTCTGATCATTGTCCAATTGAGTTGGACTTAGATAAAACAAAGGAATAGGTATAGAAAATTTATGAAAATTCTAGAAATAAAACATAATGAAAAACAATATCTGGATTTGCTGCTTCTTGCCGATGAGCAGGAGAGCATGATTGACAGATATTTATCCCGAGGAACAATGTATGTTCTAAAAGATAATGGCACAAAAGCACTTTGCGTTGTTACAGACGAAGGAAATGGTATTTTAGAAATTAAAAATATTGCTGTATATCCTAATTATCAAAAAAAAGGATACGGAAGACAGCTGATAGAATTTATTACTAATAAATATAAAGAAAGTTATACAATATTACAGGTGGGAACTGGAGACAGCCCACTAACCATTCCATTTTATGAAAAATGTGGTTTTATAAAGTCACATAGCATTAAAAATTTCTTTACCGATAATTATAACCATCCAATAGTTGAATGTGGAAAGCAATTAATCGATATGATTTATCTAAGAAAAAATATATAATTATCAATATAATATATCTACACCTACAATATCATATTGTAAAAATTTGAGATACATACCAAATAATACAGGTATGAATAAGTAAAAAAAGAAGAATATTTTATACTCAATGAAAATTTTTAAGGAAGCAATTCTTAGGAATTAGATTTCATTCTCTATAAAAATTTTTATAGAATTCTATAAAGAGATATGCTATGATGATTCAAAAAATAGAATACTTAACAGGAGGAATATTATGACAAAAGACATTACACAATTATTAGAAGCAACAAATCGTGGCGTAAGCCCATTTCATACTGTAGCTTACGGAATGGAGTTATTAAAAAATGCTGGTTTTGAAGAGCTTGATATAAAAAAGGTTTGGGCCATTGATTATGGTAAAAAATATTTTATAAATGTATATGGTACTACATTAGTTGCTTTTAAAGTAAACAATCGTTTTGACTACGGGCAAGATTTTCGTATCTCTGTAGCCCATACTGACTGGCCATGCTTGCGTATTAAGCCAAATCCAGAAGTTAGTACAGGAAAATATGCAAAGTTAAATGTAGAAGTTTATGGTGGACCAATTTTAAATACATGGTTAGATAGGCCGTTATCTGTTGCAGGACGTGTTAGTTTAAAAGGAGAAACAATTTTTAATCCAGAAACACGTCTCATTGACTTTAAACGTCCTATTTTAACAATACCTAACGTAGCAATTCATATGAATCGCCAAGTAAATCAAGGGGTAGAACTAAATCCACAAATAGATATGCTACCAATCGTAGGATTATTAGAAGAAGGCTTAAATAAAGAATCATTCTTTATGGATTTACTGGCAAAAGAATTAGATGTAACTAAAGAAGATATTTTAGATTTTGATTTATACATTTACAATCAAGAGTTAAGTTGTATGGTAGGAGCAAACAACGAATTTATTTCTGCACCAAGATTAGATAATATTACATCCTGCTTGGCTTGTTTAAATGGAATTATTCATGGAGAAAGAGAAGAAGGTATTGATGTTATTGCTTTATTTGATAATGAGGAATGTGGTAGCCAAACAAAGCAAGGTGCTGATTCAGTGATACTATCTAATATTTTAGAAAAGTTAGTAACTTCTATGAATCGCTCTAGATCCCAATACATGGATATGGTAATGAACAGCTTTTTACTTTCCGTAGATGTGGCTCATGCCATTCATCCAAATCACGGAGAAAAATGTGATATTAAAAATCAAATTACAATGAATGATGGAATTGCCATTAAAATGGAACCAAATCAAAGATATGCAACGGACAGTAGCGCTGTTGCTATTATTGAAGGAATTTGTCAAAAACATAATATACCATATAAAAAATTCTCTAATCGTTCTGATATTAGGGGAGGCGGAACTTTAAGCTCTATTACTTGCTCTACACTACCTATGAAAACAGTAGATATTGGAGTTCCAATGCTAGCAATGCATTCTAGTCGTGAGTTAATGGGAAGCAAAGACCAAGAACGTTTAAATGCTTTATTGGTTGGATTTTTTACAGAAAAATAGTCATTTTTGTATAATTTCACAATATAAATACAATTTACCTCTTTTCAAATTAGGTGATGTATGTTAGAATATGTAGTAATAAAAACTATGTTATAGCATTTGCATATAATTCAGGAGGTTACTATATATGACATATAAAATTATTGGAGATAGCTGTTTAGATATAACAGAAGAATATAGAAATGACGAACATTTTCAAATTGTTCCATTAACATTACAAGTAGAGGATAAGCATTTTATTGATGATGAAACATTTAATCAAGCAGAATTTTTAAAGACAGTATCTGCTAGTGCTCAATGTCCAAAATCTGCTTGTCCATCACCAGATACTTATTTACAAGCATACAAAACTTCTAATGCAGATATGATTTTTGTTATTACATTAAGTCAACATTTAAGTGGATCTTACAATTCGGCTGTATTAGCGAAAAATATGTATGAAGAAGAAGTAGGAGATAATAAAAAAATCGAAGTTATCAGTTCCCTTTCTGCATCTGTAGGTGAAACATTAATTGCTTTAAAAATTAGGGAGTTAGCAGAGGCTGGTGCTTCCTTTGACGAAATTGTAAAAAAAGCATATGCATTTAGAGATGAAATGAAAACATATTTTGTACTGGATTCACTAGAAACACTTAGAAAAAATGGTCGTTTAACAGGCATTCAAGCATTCTTTGCGAGTGCATTAAATATTAAACCTGTTATGGCTGGTGATAAAGGTACTATCGTTAAATTAGATCAAGCAAGAGGGATAAATAAAGCTCTTGGAAAAATGATAGATATTCTT
Source organism: uncultured Lachnospiraceae bacterium (assembly GCA_944380055.1). Classification (GTDB taxonomy): domain Bacteria; phylum Bacillota; class Clostridia; order Lachnospirales; family Lachnospiraceae; genus Fimimorpha. Next base: position 1,248 of record CALWGN010000217.1, on the reverse strand, counting down.
ATTAAAGATGTGCCAAACACAGAAGAAAAAATATTAGGAATTGCTCATTGTAACTGTCCGGAACGCGCCAATATGGTGAAGAACCTATTTTTAGAAAAGAAAGCATTTAAAGATGTTTATATAGTTGATACTGCTGGTGTATCTACTATGTATGCAAATGATGGTGGTATTATCGTTAGCTGCTAATTTAAAGTTATAAAAGACTATTGCAATAGGAATATGATACAACATATCCTTTGCAATAGTCTTTTTATTATAAGCTGTTTAAAAAGTCTTTCGCTTAAAATATTTTTTCTCTCCCCAATTAATCATTTGGTACAGTCCCATGGCAATAATGCACAAAATAACAATAGACATTAAAACTAAATCTAATTTAAATACTTGACTACCATATATAATCAAGTATCCTAAGCCTTGTTTTGCTGCTAAAAATTCTCCAATAATAACTCCTACAAGACAAAGTCCAATATTTACTTTTGCATTACTAATAAGCATAGGTATACTTCCTGGAAGCAGCACTTTTGTTACTACTGTTTGTTTATTTCCTCCTAATGTATAAATTAATTTCATTTTATCTGAGTCCATTTGACAAAATCCAGTGTATAGCGTAATAATTGAACCAAAAATAGCAACAGAAATCCCTGCTACAATGATTGTTGTTGTTCCATTTCCAAGCCAAACAATAAGAAGAGGAGCAAGTGCTGACTTTGGCAAACTATTTAGCATAACAAGATATGGCTCTAATATTTTTGATAGTGTTGGTATCATCCATAATACAAGTGCTACAACAACTCCAAGTATCATTACTAGTAAAAAACTAATTAATGTTTCCCATAAAGTTGTTCCTATATGGTACCATAAACTTCCATCACTTTGCATATCAATGATTGTCCTTATAATTCTTGATGGGCTGCTAAAAATAAATGCATCTATCCATCCAAGCTTTGTAGCTATTTCCCAAAGTCCAAAAAATAAAATCAATAATCCTATTTGTTTTAACCGAATCATTCTTTTTTTCTGTCTTATTTTTTTTATATATGTTTCTTGCGTCATAGTAGTTTTATCCATTTTTTCTCAACTCCTTCCAAATATCATTAAAATAAATTGGAAATTCTTTTGCATTTCTTCGTTTTAAAGGAGAAGTTTCCTCACTAAATGCTATGGATACAATGTTAGAAACGGTTGCAGGACGTTTTGTTAGTACAATCACTCTATCAGCAACACTAATTGCCTCTGATAAATCGTGAG
>CALWGN010000216.1 GCA_944380055.1 uncultured Lachnospiraceae bacterium | reverse complement strand
GCAACCATTGTTCCTGGAGATAATGATTTTACCCTTTGATCTTCATTAAGGTTTACTTTATTTTCTTCATTTAACTTGTCATTTGTCTTTACTTCTTTTTCATTTACTAAATTGTTATTCTTTTTCTCCATGATAAACCTCCTTCCTAGTGTACTCGAACTCTTGGATCTACGACTGCATATAAAATATCAGAAATAATTGCACCTAATAATGTTAATCCTGCCATAAATACTAGGAAGAACATAGAAAATGGAATATCACCTTCTATCATTGACTGATATGCTGTATATCCAATACCTGGAACTTGGAATAATGTTTCTGTAATCATCGCACCTGCAAATAACCCTGGTAATGAACCACCAACGATTGTTACAATTGGAATTAATGTATTTCTAAAAGCATGATAATTAATAACTTTATTTTCAGAAATACCTTTTGCCCTTGCAGTACGAATAAAATCGGAATTTAATACTTCTAACATATTTGTACGAGTATAACGCATAAGTCCACCAATGCTTACAACTGTTAGTGTAACGATTGGTAATGTATAATGATGGGCAATATCTAAAAATTTACCAAATTGACTTAATTGGTCATGATAACGCCCTACTTTTCCATATAAAGGGAACCATCCTAATTGGATAGAAAATACATATTTTAAAATTGTAGCAAAGAAGAATGATGGTAATGAAATACCAATAAGAGCAATAACTGTAACTGTATAATCTACTTTGCTGTATTGTTTTCTTGCTGCTAAAATTCCTAATGGAATTGCAATCAATAATTGAAATACAAAAGAAATGGAACTAATTGTAAAAGAATCCCAAATAACTTCTTTAAATTTATCTGTAACTAGTACTGTCCACTTCCATGATTCACCAAAGTTACCAGTAGCAACTTCTGATAACCATGCAAAGAATCCTTGTAAAATACCTACATCCATATGATAGGCTGCTTTTAATTGTTCTAACCATTTTGTATAACTTTTACCACTTGCACCTGAAGCTTTTTGTCTTGCCAATGTTTCTAAATAAGATGTTGGCATACAACGCATAATTGTGTAGATAATTAAAGCTACAAAAAACATAATTACTACACTAAGCAATAATCTTTTAATAATAAATTTACGCATATTATCCTCTCCCACTATATATTATAACAATATATAAGCCTACCAGTGGGGCAGGCTTATATAAGTTGTTATTTAAATGAATATTATTTCATTTCGATTAAATGGATTTCGTTCATCCAAGTATAGAATGGTGTTTCATCTTGTAACACTGTATCCATATTGATATTTTGTACACTATAAATAGTTGTATTCTTTCTTTGATATACTGGAACTTCTACTGCCCAATCCATAATAATATCTAGACAAGTTTTGTATAATTCTTTTCTAAATGATTGATCATCATTTGTTCTAGCTTCTACAATTGCTTCATCTAATGTAGCATCTGCAATGTGATAATGGTTACTATCTGTACCACCTTGACCTACAATGTTATTACTATGATATACTTGATACATATCTGGATCTGCTGTTGCTTGCCATGCAGCTGCCCACATTTCTTGTGTTCCTGCCTCTAAGTGTTCCCATAAAAGAGCTCCATTTGATAAGTCATCAATTGTTAATGTTATACCAAGTTCACTTAAGCTTGTTCTTGCTGCTGTTAAAATTGCAAATGATGGGTGATCTCCTTGTCCCTCAGCACCAATTTCAATCTTATAATCTAACTTAGCACCTGCTGGAGCTGCTGTTACTTTACCATTTTCTACTGTAAATCCTGCTGCTTCAAAGAAGCCTAATGCTGCTTCTTGAGCTGCTTTATATTTATCTTCTTGACTCATATCCGCTGTGTAAATTGGGTTTCCATCTACATCCACAGAGAATGCTTCTTGGTAACCTTCATCACTTTTTTGTGGAGCTGCCCAAGATGTGTTAGAAATTGGATATTGAATTACACTAGCTAAATCTCCATAGTAGCTGTTAATAGCTACATCTCTATATACAGCTAAAATTGTAGCAATACCTTTTCTTAAATTTTTAGATTCTTCAGAGCCTGCATCATCACCAACTTTAATTGTTTCAGCATTTAAACCAAGGTATCCATAACCTCTGTTATCAATTAGGCTTGTTTCAATTACATCACCTGTTAATTCTCCATTGCTGTTGTAACTCTTGATTTCATCCATTACTTGCTTACTACCTGTTGGGTCAGCAATATCAATTGTTCCTTTAGATAAACCAGAAACCTTATCAGCTTCTGCTGTTTCCATTAATTGAACTTCTTTTGTCTTCGCAACTCCATCCCAGTAGTTTTCATTTGCTTCTAAGTATACTACTTTATTTTCATACTTAACAAACTTGTAAGGACCAGCACCCATTGGCTCTGTTGTCTTTGATTTAACACCACTTAAATCTCCTCTTTCAAAACCAAACTTGTTGTTTTCATAGTCATATTGAGAATCATCACCATAATAGTGAAGTGGTGCAATAGAACAACCAGCAATTTGGTAAATTGCTGTTGCAGAATAACCTGTTGTTGTTACTTCAACTTCATAATCTCCAAGCTTTTTGATACCTTCAATGCTATTAACTTCTTCACCAGTACCAGCTGCTTTTAATTCTTCAATTACAACTGTTTCTGCTAATCCATAAACAGTTGTATCAAAATAAGTTTCATCACCTGCATAATTAGTAGCAAGTGTTTGATAATCTACTGCTTCTGAATATTGATCAACTAATGTTTGTAAACATGTATCTGTATCAACACCTGAACCTGTAAATGCATCATCTAACGAATAGAATGCTGCCATAACTTCAGATGCATCTTTAAGTTCTCCATTATTTGTATATGGCGCTTTATCTTCATCAGAACCGTTTTCCATAATATCAACAATAGCTTCCATATCTGCTGTTAATGTAGGAACGATAACTGTTTCAATAATTTGTGTCTTTAATGCTTCTGGCATTTCAGCAATCTTTGCTTCTACTTGTTCTGCTGTTACACCTTCTGCTGCTGTACTATTTGCTTGATAATTTTTAAGACCAACGATTGGTTGTGCTCCTAATGTTGTAGAACCATCATATGAAGGATCACAGTATACGTAGTAAGAGAAAATAACATCATCTGCTGTTAATTCTTCTCCATCACTAAACTTAACACCTTCTTTAATCTTAATGTTATATGTTGTTGTTCCATCTTCATTTTGTGTTACTTTAATATCAGAAATACCCTTATATGTATAATCTGTACCATTATATTCTCTTGTTTCACCTTCAATACCGTTGTAAACAATAGCACCTTCTCTATCACTTGTTGCTAATGTAACACTTACAAGATTAGCTACATTAGAATCCATTACTGAATCAGAGAAAAATGGTGAAAACTTTTGACTAAATGCTCCACTAGAAACTACTAATGGTTTATTGTTGCCTGTTCCATTATTTTCAGCTTGTGAGCTATCTGCCCCATTTTCTGTTCCATTTGTTTGTGCTGATGTAGTTTCTTTCCCATTATCACTTGAGCTACATCCTGCTAATGAACCTGCTACCATTGTACCAACACACATAGCAGCCATAGCTTTTCTTAATCCTTTTGACTTCATACTTACTACCTCCACTCTCTTTCTTTCCTTAAATTCAAATAAATATGAATATTTTCTTATATTTTTATATTTATTTAATTAAAGACTTACACATTATAGCATACATTTGTCCGTATGTCAAAGGCATTCCACATTAATATTTTGTTAAGAGAGTAGGCTTTTATTTATAGTTATACATTGTTACTTATATTTTTTTGTTTTTTTATCGTTAGTAATTTTATATTTTTTCCTGTATATTTTATTAGAAAAAAAGCAATACAACTTATTATTCCATTCAATAAAAGAAATCTTCCTTCTATTAAGATACTAATGTCTTTACTGTTATTAATCAAATATATTACACTTCCTATAATACTTAAGATGGAAAGAACTAATATTCCTACACTGGAACGAAGTAGTCTGTCATAAGAACGTTCTTTTTGTATTTTTTCCATTTTATCTGGATTCTTCCATAATCGGTATATTCCCATTATTATATACGCAAAAGGAAGAAAACAGCACATATATGGTAGTGCAATATAGATAATCTTACTTGACTCACTTTCTAATATTCCATTCATTAAGAAAGCTAGTATCATTACACTAAATAATAGAATATAATAGCGAAGCTGTTGCTTCTTATTAATATTATCGTTACAATAGTAATCTCCTTTATACACAACTTCTGTTGTAATTTTTCCTTTTTTATTAATAGCTGGTGTATTTTCGTATTCTTTTACAAAATGTTTTCTCATAATCGTTATTTTTTCCTTTTTCTTTTAACATTATTATTAATGTGTACACTTATTGTACTACTTTTTTAATATGTTTTTCAACAACCATTTTTTGGATTTTGTAAATGGCTGATATCTAAGCGGTATATCCAAAGAAAACTTGTGAAGAATGCTTTTTTCATGACTAAAAGTATCAAAGCTATATTTGCCATGATACTGTCCCATTCCGCTGGCACCAACTCCACCAAAAGGTAATTTAGGATTGGTTAGCTGCATAATTGTATCATTAATGCAACCTCCACCAAAGGAAACACTATTTAATATCTTTCTTTGCACTTTTTTATCATTGCTAAATAAATACAAAGCTAAAGGCTTTCCACCTTCTTTTATATGAGAAATCACTTCTTCTAATGATTGATAAGTTAAAATTGGTAAAATTGGACCAAAAATTTCCTCCTGCATTACTTTTGATTGTTTATTGACATGAACTAAAATAGTTGGTGCAATTTGAAGCGTCTCTTCTTTTCCATAACCACCTAATACAAATTCTTCTCCTTGCATTAGCTCCATTAACCTATCATAATGTTTCTTACTAATTATTTTTGGATAATTTTCATTATCTAATGGCTGACTTCCATACATTTTTTCAATCCAACCAATTAAATGCTCTACTAATTTATCTTTTAAGTCTTTTTGCACAAATATATAATCTGGTGCTACACAAGTCTGACCACTATTTAATAGCTTACCAAATATAATTCGTTTTGCTGCCAATGATAAGTCTACTGTTTCATCAATGATACAAGGACTTTTTCCACCTAATTCTAATGTCACTGGTGTTAAATGTTTTGCAGCCTTTTCCATAATAATTTTTCCTACTTGTGTACTTCCAGTAAAGAATATATAATCTAATGGCTGTTCTAACAAAGCATCTGCTACTTCTATTTCGCCCTCTAATACAGCAATGTATTCCTCTTGAAATGCACATTCTATTATTTTCTTTATAATAGATGATACCTTTGGCGCATATTCGGATAATTTTAAAACACAGCAATTTCCTGCTGCAATTGCACCAATTAATGGCTGTATTGATAATAAAAATGGATAATTCCACGGAGAAATAATTGCTACGACTCCATATGGCTCTGACACTTTATATGATATACTAGGAAATTGGCTAATAGGAGTATACACATATTTCCTTCTCATCCATCGTTTTAAATGTCTTTTTGCATACTCTATTTCATCTATACATAAATAAAGCTCACTCATTAAACTCTCTATATCTGACTTGTTTAAATCTATCTTTAACGCTTCATAAATCTCTTGCTCATATTTTTTAATTGCTTCTTTTAACAATTCCAATTGTTTTTCTCTAAATTCAATGGATTTTGTATGATTTTCATTAAAAAATTTTCTTTGTTTTTCTATTATATTTCTGATATATTCCATCAGACATTCCTCTTCTAACTTTCTTCAACATAACTTTTATGCTAGAGCCGGTGTATTTACAAACATATTATAAAGCATTCCACTAATACCAGCAATGCCAAATCCACTTTTCTTTCTCTGATTGTAGTCTTCATACCAGTACAAAGCTATTTCTTTTCTTGTTTGTAACATATTTCTTAACTCTATTGACAACTCATGTTGATATTTTAATTCTAATATTGTTCCAAGTTCATTTATATATTGTTCCATCTCTTTATTATCACGTTTCACTACTATATTGCTATAAATATATAGTTCACCATAATTTTGGGGAACATTTATTTTTTCTCTTTTATATTCTACCTTAATTCCTAAATCCCATGAAAATAAATTACATTTTGCATAAAACTCTAAAACTAACGCTTCATCACTATTTTTCATCCAACTAATATTTTTATTTCGTATGGATTTATACTCTTTTTTTGTTAATGGCACAGATATTTCATAGCTACCACGATTACTAATTTGCTTTTTTTGAAGATATGCTACTTTTTCCTTTTTATAATATCGAATATAAAAAATTTCTTTTGTATTTTCTTTCATTATTATATAAGTATCTATGATTTTTCTTTCATCGCTCTTTTGTTCTGCCTCTTGACAAAGGGCATATTGTTTTCCCTTAATTGCCCAATAATCTTTTTCTTCTATTCTATATGCTAACTCTTTTTGTAAACAAATTCCTGTTACCTGTTCTAATACACTTTCTTCTTTTTTAACAATAGCATTTACCATAAATCTATCTCCTTTTCATCTTAAATGAAACATTGGTTTTTACTTTTATTTAGCATATATAATATCAATAAGATGTGAAATTTATTTGAGCATTTTATGACTTCTATCTGTACTTTTTCTATATAATCTATTAAGTATTTGTAAACTTATTAGGCCAATTTTTTTCTTTTTTATAATACTACAACCGAATAAACAATAAATCTAAAATCTCATTCTATTTCCTTCGTATTTTAAATGAGCTTCTATACATCTTTTAATATTGTAATATTTTTCTTCTATGCAACTATCTTCCAAATAAATATCCATAGAAATAGCAATAGAATCTAACATAGATTCTGTTAATTGTTCTTGATATTTTTCTATTAATTCTAATTTCTCTCTATAAGAGTTACTTTCTAATATCTTTAGTAAAATATCACTGCCTCTTCGGCCCAAACTATTTTCATCACTCTTCTCTACTAGTACATTACTTTTTTCTATAGTAGAACCTTGTCCTTTTTCTAATTCATTTTCTTCTATAGTATTATTTTCTAATAACTGTTTAATTTGATTTTGTTCTATTTTTTCAAAACGATATGTTTGTGTCACTAGTGGATATTTTTCTCTATCAACCTCACTCATAAACATCTCAAGTGGACGTACATACATAGAATAATCTCCATATAATGCTTGATACACAACTAATTCTTCTTTTGTTTCTGAGTGGTAAGCAACTCCTACTATCTGATATAATTTTTTCTTAAAATGATAATAAAATTCCCCTGCTTTTGGTTTTTCTCGTTTTATCATATCTAAATCCTTTCTATATTATCTATTAATGATTTCCTTATCTCTTTTCTATCTTTTTTACATGTTAATATAAATCATTGTGTTCGGTGTTTGCTATATTATACTACAAAAACAAAAAAATTGCCATTTTAGTTTTACCTAAAATAGCAATTTTTTAAATAATATCTTTTTAATGATACATTCTTATGTTCTATGAGAAAAATTTCTTTTTCTTCTTTTCTCCACTTTTTGCACTATCTCCCATCGCTTCATCAAATTTACGAAGTGCTTCTTTTTGCTCTTTGTTTAGGCTTT
>CALWGN010000215.1 GCA_944380055.1 uncultured Lachnospiraceae bacterium | reverse complement strand
CAATACGTGGCGATCTTTACAAGAAAATGTAATAGGAACAGGAAGAACTAATACAACAATTGACTAAAACTATATAATATAGAAGTTTGTATCTCCAGCAACTGCTTTTTTTACTTTAACATAGTAGTACTTGACTTGCGAGAGTAAATATTAAAAAAATAAAATGTTAAGCCCCGGCCTCGAGACCAAGACAATGGCAGAAAAGTTATTAGCTTTTTCTCGAGACCTCTTAATTGCTCTAAAAGCAGTTCCTGGAGGGGTTAACATTGCAAATTTTTAATACTTACTCTCGCAAATCGCTACCTTATTCAAAAGATGAAGGAAAACTGCAAAATTCTATTTATATAAAATAAAAGTCTAAAAGTATTAGAAACTAAAAATAATACATAAAAAACTACGAAACCATAATTTTAATGGTTTCGTAGGTATTATTATTTATTTGTAACTTCTTCTAAATCTAACAATTCTTGCCACCTAGAATCAACTTCATCTTGAAACTCCTTTATCATCCACTCATTACCTGGCTTAAACATATGCTTAAACCTCTTTTGAGGCCTTAAAAATTCTTCAATTGGCAATTTATTCTTTGGCTTATAATTAATTACATATTTACCATTAATAACTTCATATAATGGCCAATAACATGTTTCCACAGCCAATTTGTTAATGAGCATTAAATCTTCTGTTGGATATCCCCAGCCTCTAGGACACGGAGCCAATACATTTAAAAATGCAGGACCAGAAGTATAAATTGCTTTTTCAGATTTTTCATATAAATCTTTAAAATTTTGGTATCCAATTGTTTGTGCAACATAAGGAATATGATGTCCAATCATAATTTTAGTTAAATCTTTTCTTGGTTGCATTTTTCCAGGTATTTTAGTTCCGGCAGGTGTTGTTGTAGTATCTGCAAATTTTGGAGTTGCCGAAGAACGCTGAATACCAGTATTCATGTATGCACCATTATCGTAACATACATAAACCATATCATGTCCTCTTTCCATAGCACCAGACAAACTCTGTAAACCTATATCATAAGTTCCACCATCTCCACCAAATGCAATAAATTTTGTATTTTGACCCTCTGGTAATTTTCCAGTTCTTTTCATTGCTTTATAAGCAGCTTCAACTCCAGAACAAGTTGCTCCAGCACATTCAAATGCTGTATGAATAAAAGAATCTGTCCAAGCAGTATAAGGATAAATAAATGTAGAAACTTCCATACAACCTGTAGCAGTTGCAATAACGGCACTATCTTCTGGCTTTAAGGCACGTAATACCATTCTCGCAACAGGAGGAGCACCACAACCAGCACACATTCTATGACCTGCTGTAAATCTTGAAGGCTTAGTAGCCATAATTTCTTTTAAATTATATGCCATATTAAAATTCCCCCCTTACACCCAAATATCTATATGGATTAGTAACTTTTCCAATATTTTTAATTTTTTCTAAATCATTATATACTGATTCCAATTCAGCAGAGGTAGTATCACGACCACCAATACCATAAATATAATTAACAGTAGGAACTTGTATTCCGTTTACAAACATAGCAGAGGTAATATCTTCAAATAATGCACCACCAGCAGCATTTATTGAATCAGCTTTATCTAATACTGCTATAGCTTTTTGGTTAGCTAAAGCATTAGCAATTTCTTTAGCAGGGAAAGGTCTAAATACACGTATTTTCAATACTCCAGCTTTAATTCCTTTCTCTCGTAAAAGATTAGCAGTATATTTAGCAGTACCAGCAGTAGAATTCATACAAACAATTACTATATCACTATCTTCCATTTTATACTTTTCAAAAAACTCATATTTTCTGCCAGTCATTTTTTCAAAATCTTTAGACACTTCTAAAATTACATTTTTGGCATTCCTCATGGCTTCAGCCTGCTGACGTTTATGCTCAAATAAGTAACTTTGCAAATCTAAAGGACCAACAGCGATTTGCTCTTTTAAATTTAATAAATAATGCTCTGGATGGTATGTACCAACAAACTCTTTAACCTTTTCATCTTCTACAAGTTCTATATTTTCAATAGAATGAGAAGTAATAAAACCATCTTGACACACCATAAGAGGCAATAAAACATCTTTATGCTCTGCAATCCTATGAGCCATTAATAAATTATCATAGGCTTCTTGATTATTTTCTGAAAATAATTGTATCCATCCAGAATCTCTAACTCCCATTGCATCTGAGTGATCATTATGAATATTTAAAGGACCAGACACAGCACGATTAACCAAAGACATAACAATTGGTAATCTACAACTAGATGCAATATAAATCATCTCCCACATTAAAGATAAGCCATTAGAAGAAGTAGCAGTCATTGCTCTTGCCCCAGCAGCTTCAGCACCAATACAAGCAGACATAGCACTATGTTCACTCTCTACTGCAACAAACTCAGTATCAACAGTTCCATTACTTACAAAACTAGAAAAATATTGAGGTATTTCAGTAGATGGAGTAATAGGAAAAGCTGCAACAACATCAGGATTAATTTGCTTCATTGCAATTGCTGCTGCTTCATTTCCACTTAATCTTTCTCTAATTCCCATTTTTTTCATCCTTTCTATTTAATTATTTCATTTCAATTGCTCCAAAAGGGCAAACCTTTGCACACACACCGCAACCTTTACAATAGTCATAATTAAAGTCTTCCCTTTTTTGCTCTTTATTTACTGGAATTGCATCATCTGGACAAACTGGAAAACATAACCCACATTGCTTACACTTATCAGATAAATAAATTGGCTTTACTGAACGCCAATCACCAGTTTTAAATTCCCTTGCATTTCCAGCATTATAAATTGTTCCACCAGGAGTAACTTCCTTCCAAGGAGTTTCAGAATTTATTTTCCCCGTCATTTTTTGCACATCCTTTCATTACCATCAAACTTTTTTTACTTCTTTTAAAGCCATTTCCAAAGCTTTCATATTTCCCTCAATTACTTCTGGCTTTTTAGCGAATTTATGTTTAAAAGAACCAATCATATCATTTAAAAAATCTTGCTCAGACATAATTTGACTAACCTTCACAACAGCTGCGAGCATTGGTGTATTTGGGAAATATTGCCCAAGAGTCTCCATAGAAATTTTTCTAGCATCAATTGAATAAATTGAACCAGTATAATCTTTCAAAACATCTCGCAAATAATTAGAATCTTTTGTAGTATTAATAATAATGGCACCATCTTTTTTTAAGCCTGCTGTAACAGGAACAGATTCTAGTAGAGTATCATCTACAACTACTACATAGTCAGGCTCGTAAATATTGCTATGTATAGTAATTGGTTCATTACTAATACGGTTATATGCGGTAATTGGTGCACCCATTCTTTCAGGACCATATTCAGGAAAACCTTGAATATATTTACCAGTGTTGAATGCAGCATCTGCAAGTAATAGCGAAGCTGTTTTAGCGCCTTGACCACCTCTACCATGCCATCTAATTTCAATTAAGTTATTCATCTACTGTAAAACCTCCTTTAATTATAAAATTATAAGCTAAGTATATTTCTAAAAAACAAAAAAGTCAATATAAATATTGTACAAGCTCATAGAAATAAATACTAGAATAATCATTCTAGCAGTTATTCTCAACTAATACTATATGGCGAAAAGACAATAAAATTGTTTTACTTAATATAGGTAACGAACTAGAGAAAGAACAAATAAAAAATGATGAAAACTAGATGTAGGGCGATGGAAGCATTACTTTAAAAGTAAATAACAAGCAGAAAAAATAAAATAAATATAAAATTATTTTTAAAAATTGTCAAAAAAGTATTGACAATTTTTAAAATAAATGATAATCTAAAAACAATAAGGGGGCAGTATTATTTTTTAAAAAAGGAGGAAGCCATGGATAATAACTTAGGAGAGCAAATCTTAGCAGGTCAAAACATAATGATGCAAACAATTATACAAATACAACAAAATATGATGACTATGCAAGAAATGTTGCAAAATCTAGTGGAAGGACAAAAACAATTAAGAAAAGACGTAGATGAACTAAAGCGAGGGCAAGAAGAACTAAGAAAAGATGTAGACGAACTAAAGCGAGGGCAAGAAGAACTAAGAAAAGATGTAGACGAACTAAAATTAGAAGTAAAAAGATTAGACAAAAAAATAGACAAAGTAAAAGAAGAAATAGTAACAGAAGTATCAGAAATAATATCTGAAATGTGTATTCATATTGATAAAAGAATGGCACAATAATACAAAAATGTTATTAAAAGGAAAAATTTGAATTATTATTGATTTTTAATAATAATAATAATAAAATATCTGTATAGGCAATACAGATATTTTTTTAATCTAAAAACAAGCCCAAAAATATATAAAACAGATTTATTTTTAATAGGAAGAGAGGAGAACAAATGAAAAACGAAAAAGGAATTGCAACTTTATTTGTCTTAATTTCCGGATTATTTTTTATAACTTTTATTATGGGAATTCTTATTTTAGCCTCAGTTAAAAAACAAACTCAATATAGTCTGGGAGAAGAAATACAAAATATATATAACCAAGAACAAACACAAAATCAAAAAAACATTGTACCAATATATACAGAAGAGCAACTAAGAAAAATTGGCACAGGAGAAAAAATAAACATTTCTGAAGAAGGAAATAAAACATATGCATTTGAAAAAACTTCAGAATATATATTAAGAAATAATTTAGAAATAACTAATAATGGAATATTAGATTTAACACAATATAATTTCGATACAGCAGGTAAATACATAAAAATAAAAGATACAAGTAAAAGCGAAGAAACATTTTATTATTATAAAGATGAATATAAATACCCAGTAACACAAGAAGGATACAAATATAATGGACTAATATTACAGTATGAAGGCTATAATAACACAGGAAGCGGACATAGCACTACAACTCCAATATGGAAAGACTTAAGTGGAAATGGAAACGATGGAACTTTAGAAAATATATTATATCATTCAAGAAGTGGCTGGCAATATGGAGCAATAGCTTTAGATGGAGTAGATGATGGAATATATTTAGGAGATAAACTAAAAGATATATTTAAATCTAATAACACTATAGAATTTATGGTTAAAATGAATGAACTATCAGCAAGAGATATATTTATTGGAAATTTTTCCACAGCAAATAATATAAACTATGAAAAAGATGCAAACAACGCATTAAGGGCATATTTAAATTATGGAGCTGTAGATTATAGAAGTAGAAATATTATTACAAGTAATCAAGAAGCATATCAAATTAGTTATGTGTATAACCATGAAACAAGTCAAATTATTATCTATATAAATGGAGATATTGTATTTGCAAATACAACAGCAGAAATAGAAAACTATACATACGATTGGGTAAATGCTTGGATTGGAAGAGACTCTCGAACAGGGCAAACATGCCTAAAAGGAGAAATATATGGAGTAAGAATATATAATCAAGCACTAACAAATAAGGAAATAAAAAATAATTATCTAGTAAGCCAAAAAGAAAAAAAAGATACACCAAAAGAAAAAGTAAATCCACCAGAAATAAAAGAAGGAATGATACCAGTATATTACGATAATGGATGGAAAAAAGCAGATGAAAATAAAGATAATTGGTATAATTACCATGAAACTCAAAAAGAATGGGCAAATGTAGTAACAGTAAAAGAAAATGGAAGCAAAACAAGAAGCTATTATCAAAGTGCAGAAGAAGGAGAGCCAATAGCAGAAGAAGATATACTAGCAATGTTTGTATGGATACCAAGATATGCCTATAAAATAAATAGTGGATACCATACAGCAGCAAATGGAACAGGAGAAATAGACATAAAATTCTTAAATGGAGTAGGAGATACTTACGAAGGAGGAACAGCAGTAAGACAAGTAGATACAAATGCCATAACTAATGGAAACAAATATGTAGTACACCCAGCCTTTACAGCAAGTAACATAGGAGAAGAAATAACAGGGATGTGGGTAGGAAAATTTGAAAGTAGTAATGCAAGTAGCCCATATAATAATGAAGGAATAACAGAAAGTTCAAATGAGAACTTAAAAAAAGGATTAGGAGATGGAACAACCCAAGATGTAACAATACGTCCAAATGTAACAAGTTGGAGATGGACAGAAGTAACAACCATGTATGACGTATGCCAAGCAATGAATGATGCGGGAAACATACATGGATTAACAAGCCAAACAGACACAATGATGATGAAAAATAGCCAATGGGGAGCAGTAGCATATTTAGCACAAAGCAAGTATGGAAACAAACAAGGAACAGATGGAGAAAGTGGAATATGGAATAACCCTTATATAGAAGGATATATATACGAAAATGCAAGTAATAGTGCAGGATATGGAATGGAAAATTACAGCACAACATTAACAGGAATTGCAGGAGAAACAAGAGACACCAACACAAACTATTATTCAAAAGTAAAATCAAAACAAGACAATGGAGACAGTATAACAATAACATATAACAATGTAAATTTAGTAGCAGAAGGAGGAGGACCAGAAG
>CALWGN010000214.1 GCA_944380055.1 uncultured Lachnospiraceae bacterium | reverse complement strand
AGTAGTTAATACTCCACATATAACATAAGAGATAGTTTCATAATTACAACATACTCGTAGTAATTGCTTGAAACGGTTGTTGTTATTCATTGGTAACATGTCCTTTCATTCATAAATTTCTCCTAGTATTTAGAAGGTTAGTAATAATATAACATCTAACTGTGTAGTAAATGTTATTATAAAAATTAAAATTTAAAAAATTCATAAATTTTAAAATATTTCTTAAAATTTATAAATTCTACTTTACCTACACTTCTTTCTATTGTAGTATAGCCATATGGAAAAGTAAATGAAAATTTTATGATAATCATTTGAATCCATATTTTGGCGTTGTTTTCCGTTTATAGGTAACTTTTATTAAGCAACGCATATACATTACAGATATAAAGTGATGTGTGAAAACAAATGTTTCACGCTGTTAACTACATAACTACATATAAAACTAAGGAGGGTAAGCTTTAATATGAAAGCGTATGATCAAATGGAACAACTAAAAGAACGAGCTAGATTAGGAGATATAAACGCAAGAAAACGTCTTAAGCGAATCTATCAAATGCAACAAGTACGAAAAAAGCAAAAAAGGCAAAGAATTCTTATAATAAGTAGTTTAGTCGTTCTTATATTTATTATATATGGTACAATACAAATTTTTTCTTCTAAAAATGGAGATAACAACACTCCAGTAAATGTAACAGAAGATAGTTCTGATACAAATGCAGCAGAGGTAACCGAAACATCATCAGAAGAAAATAGTGGAAATCAAATAGATCTTTCTAATATTGAAATTCCATCTTGGATTGATCAACAGTTGTTACCAGTAAATGAATATTCCAGACCAGCAATTGCCATTGAGAAAGTAAATGATATAGCAATTCATTATGTTGGGAACCCAGGAACAACTGCAAAGCAAAATAGAGATTACTTTTCAAGTCTTGCTACAACAAAGGATCGTTCTGCTAGCTCTCATTTTGTTATTGGATTAGATGGTGAGATTATTCAATGTATTCCACTAAATGAAAAATCTTATGCAACAAATCACAGAAACTTTGATACTATTTCAATTGAAGTATGTCATCCTGGAGAAGATGGTAAATTTACAGAAAAAACTTATTTATCATTAATTAAACTTACTGCATGGCTTTGTGAGGAGCTAGGTTTAAGTAAGGATAATGTAATTCGTCACTATGATGTAACTGGAAAAATTTGTCCAAAATACTATGTGGACAATCCAGATGCATGGGTAAAGCTAAAGGATGATGTAGAACAATATATGATAGACAATCCAAATATTCAATAAGATAAAAATAGCCTCTTGAGTAAAATTCAAGAGGCTATTTTTACTTGAATATCATTTAATTATTCTTTTTTTCTGCCTCTGCCATTTTCATTGCACGAACCTTTAAGGATAGTCCAAATAGGTTAATAAAACCTTCGGCATCATGGTGGTCGTATAAATCACCAGTTGTAAAAGATGCAATACTTTCATTGTATAAGCTATATGGGGAAGTAGTCCCTTGTTTAATAATATTTCCTTTATAAAGTTCCATCTTTACTTCACCAGTTACATATTGTTGTGTAGATACAACAAAAGAGTGAAGAGCATCAAAAAGAGGTGTAAACCATTTTCCTTCATATACTACATCAGCAAATTTACTATCAATTACCTTTTTAAATGCCATAGTATCTCTATCTAAAATAAGTTCTTCTAATTGTTTATGAGCTTCCATTAATATAGTTCCCCCTGGAGTTTCATACACACCACGAGATTTCATACCAACCACACGGTTTTCAACGATATCAACAATACCAACACCATGTTTACCACCAATTTCATTTAGCTTTGTAATAATTTCAGAAACTTTTAGCTTTTCTCCATTTAATGCTACTGGAGTGCCTTTTTCAAATGTAATAGAAATTACTTCACCTTTATCTGGTGCCTTTTGTGGTGTAACACCAAGAACGAGAAGATGATCATAATTTGGTGCTTGTGCTGGATCTTCTAATTCTAAACCTTCATGGCTAATGTGCCATAAGTTACGGTCACGGCTATAACTGCTATCTGAAGAAAATGGTAAGTCAATACCATGGGCTTTACAATATTCAATCTCATCTTCACGAGAATTCATATTCCATGTATCGTTACAACGCCATGGTGCAATAATTTTAATTTCAGGAGCAAGAGCTTTAATTCCTAATTCAAAACGAACTTGGTCATTTCCTTTACCTGTAGCACCATGACAAATAGCAACAGCCCCTTCTTTTTTTGCAATTTCTACTAGTTTTTTTGCAATTAAAGGACGAGCCATAGAAGTTCCTAATAAATATTTATTTTCATATACAGAGTTTGCCTGAATACAAGGAACAACATAGTCATCACAGAATTCATCTACTACATCTAGAATATATAACTTTTCTGCGCCAGATAATTTTGCACGCTCTTCTAATCCATCTAATTCTTGTCCTTGCCCTACATCAATACAACAGCAAATAACATCATAATCATAGTTTTACTTTAACCAAGGGATAATCGCAGTAGTATCAAGACCACCAGAGTAAGCTAAGATAACTTTTTCTTTCATAATAAGTACACTCCTTTTATATTATTAAAATTTTTATAAAAATACATTAATGAAATTATGTAATAGTTCTTATGTGAATTAATATACAATAAAAATGAATAAAAATCAATAGAAAATGAAAAAATATAAAAAAATATTGCATAAAAATAAAAACAGATGTATAATCATGAAAAAATATACATTATAAACGAATAAAAATTCAATTAGTATAATAATAAAATATAATAGGAGGATAAATATGATTAATGTAGGAATTATAGGAGCAACAGGGTATGCAGGGAATGAGTTAGTAAGATTGTTATTACAGCATAAAGAAGTATCTATTAAATGGTATGGCTCAAAAAGTTATATAGATAAAAAATATGCATCCATTTATAAGAATATGTTTCAGTTGGTAGAAGATGTATGCTTAGATGACAATATGGACCAGTTAGCAAAAGAAGTAGATGTTATTTTTACGGCGACTCCACAAGGATTATGTTCTTCTCTTATAGATGAAGAAATTTTAAAAAAAGTAAAAGTCATTGATTTAAGTGCAGATTTTCGTATAAAAGATGTAAATATTTATGAGCAATGGTATCAAATGAAGCATAACAATCCTTCATTTATAGAAAAAGCAGTATATGGTTTATGTGAAATCAATCGCCCTTTGATAAAAGATGCAAATTTAATTGCTAACCCAGGGTGTTACCCTACTTGTAGTACATTATCTATTTATCCTTTATTAAAAGAAGGAATCATAGATGGAAATAGTATTATTATTGATGCAAAATCTGGAACAAGTGGCGCAGGAAGAAGTGCTAAAGTAGATAATTTATATTGTGAGGTGAATGAAAATATAAAGGCATATGGAGTTGCTACTCATAGACATACACCAGAAATTGAAGAACAGCTATCTTTTGGTGCCGGGGAAAAAGTGGTCATTAATTTTACACCTCATTTAGTTCCTATGAATCGAGGGATTTTAGTTACGGCTTATGGAAATTTGAAAAAAGAAGTAACTTATGAAGAAGTAAAATCAATTTATGATAACTATTATGAAAAAGAGCAATTTATTAGAGTATTAGAAAAAGATATAGTGCCAGAAACAAGATGGGTAGAGGGAAGTAACTATGTAGATATTAATTTTAAAATTGATACTCGAACAAAGCGAATTATTATAATGGGAGCAATGGATAATTTAGTAAAAGGGGCAGCAGGTCAGGCAATTCAAAATATGAATATTATGTTTGGGCTAAAAGAGGATACAGGGTTATTGCAAGTTCCAATGTTTCCATAAAAATATAAATATAGAAAAGGAGAGTGTATATGAAAGTAATTAGTGGAGGAGTCACAGCTCCAATAGGATTTTTTGCGGCAGGAGTTCATGCAGGTATAAAAAAAGTAAAAAAAGATATGGCATTAATATATAGCCAAAAACCTTGTAAGGCGGCAGGAGTATTTACAACCAATGTAGTAAAGGCGGCACCAGTAAAATGGGATAAAGATATTGTAGAGCATTCTCCCTTTGCTCAAGCGATTGTTATTAATAGTGGTGTTGCCAATGCCTGTACAGGAATAGAAGGGTTAAAGGCTTGCTCTGATATGGCATTAGAAACGGCGAATGTTCTTAATATTCCACATAGTTGTGTATTAGTAGCTTCCACAGGAGTAATTGGTGCAAAGTTACCAATGGATAAGATAAAACATGGAATTGGTATGTTAAAGGATAAATTAGAACATACAAGAGAAGCAGGAATTTTGGCAGCAGAGGCAATTATGACAACAGACACAGCAAAAAAAGAAGTGGCAGTTGAAATTGAAATAGATGGAAAGACAGTTACTGTTTCTGGTATGTGTAAAGGTTCAGGAATGATTCATCCTAATATGGCAACTATGCTATGTTTTATAACAACAGATGTTTATATTTCCCATGAAATGCTTCAAAAAGCATTAAGTGATGACGTAGTGGATACATTTAATATGATATCCGTAGATGGTGACACATCAACAAATGATAGTGTACTAGTGCTAGCCAATGGAATGGCACAAAATAAAAAGATTGAAAAAGAGGGAGAAGACTATCATACTTTTTATGAAGCGTTACATTATGTTATGGTGGAATTATCGAAAAAAATTGCAGGAGATGGAGAAGGTGCTACTTGTTTATTTGAAGCAACAGTAATTGGAGCAAAAACAAAAGATGAAGCAAGAATATTAAGCAAATCAGTCATTACATCTAGTCTGACAAAGGCAGCAGTGTTTGGCAATGATGCAAATTGGGGACGTATTTTATGTGCATTAGGATATAGTGGGGTATCCTTTGATCCAGAAAAAGTAGATATTTATTTTGAAAGTGCAAAAGGTAAGTTAAAAATTGTAGAAAATGGGGTATCTACTGGATATAGCGAAGAGGAAGCAACAAAAATTTTATCGAGTGAAGCAGTCACAGTTATTTGTGATATGAAAATGGGGAAAGAACAAGCAACTGCATGGGGCTGTGATTTAACTTATGAATATGTAAAAATTAATGGAGATTATAGAAGCTAGGTAATAAAAAATTATTAAAGATAGAATAGGAGATATGATAATCAGTGTATCACATGGAGAAAGGATAGGTATGAGTAATGAATTTAGATGAAAAAATTTTAGAAAAAGCTGCTACGTTAATTGAAGCTTTGCCTTATATTCAGCATTTTAGTGGAAAAATAATGGTTATAAAGTATGGCGGAAGTGCAATGGTTGATGAAGAATTAAAAAAGCAGGTAATTCAAGATGCTGTACTGTTAAAGCTAGTTGGATTTAAACCAATTATTGTTCATGGTGGGGGAAAAGAAATTAGTCGTTGGGTCAATAAAGTGGGGATGGAGGCAAAATTTGTTCATGGACTTCGTGTTACCGATGAAGAAACAATGGAAATTGCGGAGATGGTATTAAATAAAGTAAATAAAAGTTTAGTATCTCTTGTACATTCCTTGGGTGTAAAAGCAATTGGACTAAGTGGAAAAGACGGGGAATTATTAAAAGTAGAAAAGAAATATTCAGATGGAGAAGATATTGGATTTGTAGGGGAAATAAAAGAAGTAAATCCAAAAATTTTATATGATATGTTAGAAAAAGATTTCCTTCCTATTATATGTCCTATTGGATTTGATGATAACTATAAAAGTTATAACATTAATGCAGATGATGCAGCTTGTGCCATTGCAAAGGCAGTCCATGCAGAAAAATTAGCATTTTTAACAGATGTAGAAGGAGTATATAAAAATCCAGAAGACAAAACCACTCTTATCTCTGAATTAACAGTAGAGGAGCTAAGAGGATTGCTAGAAGGTGAAACTATTGGTGGAGGAATGCTTCCTAAATTAAATAATTGTTTAGATGCTATTGAGCATGGAGTGTCTAGAGTTCATATTATGGACGGAAGAATTTCACACTGTATATTGCTTGAAATATTTACAAATAAAGGAGTAGGAACTGCCATATTAAATAGCAAGGAGGAACGTTTTTATCATGAATAAACAGGAATATATAAAAAGTTCAGAAGAAAATATATTACATACGTACAATCGCTTTCCTATTGTACTAGATAAAGGAGAAGGCGTTTATTTATATGATATAGAAGGAAAAAAATATTTAGATTTTGCTGCCGGAATTGCAGTATTTTCTTTAGGGTATCATTATAAAGGTTTTGATGAAGTTATCAAACATCAGGTAGATAAATTAATTCATACGTCCAACTTATTTTATAACGTTCCAGCCATAGAAGCAGCAGAAAAAATAAAACGCATTAGTGGAATGGAAAAGGTATTTTTTACAAATAGTGGAACAGAAGCTATTGAGGGAGCTATAAAACTAGCAAAAAAGTTTGGAAAAGAAAAAGGGGGAGAACGTTGTTTTGAAATTATAGCAATGAAACATTCGTTTCATGGAAGAAGTTTAGGGGCATTGTCAATAACAGGAAATGAAGCATATAGAAATGATTTTATGCCTTTAATTGAGGGAGTAAAGTTTGCAATATACAATGACCTAGAAAGTGTAAAAAATCAAATTACAGAAAATACATGTGCAATTATATTAGAAACATTACAAGGAGAGGGAGGAATTTATGAAGCTACAAAGGAATTTATACAAGGTATTCGTACCCTTTGTAATGAGAATAACATTCTTCTTATATTAGATGAAATTCAATGTGGAATGGGACGAACAGGAAAAATGTTTTGTTATGAGCATTATGGAATAAAGCCAGATATTGTAACAGTAGCAAAAGCATTGGGAGGTGGAGTTCCAATTGGAGCCTTTTTATGTAATAAAAAAGCGGAGACAATGACGATAGGAGACCATGGAAGTACATATGGAGGCAATCCACTGGTTTGTAGCGCAGCTAGTAAAGTGTTAGATATATTTAAAGAAGATAATATATTAGACAATGTGAATGTAGTAGGAACCTATTTAAAAGAGAAGTTAGAACAACTAGCAGAGGAAAAAGATTGTATTATAGAGTGTAGAGGAAAGGGATTAATGTTAGGATTAGAGTTAAATATTTCCCCAGCCCCTATTATTAAAAAAGCACTAGAAGAAGGGCTTATTATTATTTCTGCTGGTAAAAATGTTCTTCGTTTTGTACCACCACTTATTATAAAAAAAGAACACGTAGATGAAATGATAGCAATTTTAAAGAAAATATTATAGTAGAAATCTATAGATTTTGGGAATAGTTGTGTTATGTATGGATAGTTATGTGTAAATTAATATAATGAAAAGAGAAAACGTATAGTACCTTCTAAGATGGACATAATAGGAAAAAAGAAAAGTTCATATTAGGAGGTTTTTATGTTAGGAATATTGTTAGCATTACTATCTGGTGCATTAATGAGCTTACAAGGAGTATTTAACACAGAAGTAACAAAGCAAAGTAGTATTTGGGTAGCAGCAGGGTTTGT
>CALWGN010000213.1 GCA_944380055.1 uncultured Lachnospiraceae bacterium | reverse complement strand
CATTGGAAGTACATCACTTCCACCAATATAGTGAATTTCTCCCTGATTTCCTTTTATTACATTTTTAAATGTAGGTACCATTTTTAGTTGAAACCTGTTTGGTACAGATACTTTCAGTAACATTCCTTCTTCCTCCTCATATATTTGGGTGTAATATCATTTTATATTCTTTGTCTTTTGAAAATTTCGTCGGACTTATCCCAATGAGTGGCTCTATAATCCGTTTATCTCCCGTATCTTTTTGTATGGTCATAGATGAAATACGAATGGCAGGTAGCAATCCTTTTGCCTCTCCAATGCTTTGAAAAGGAATCATATGTACTAATATTCCTTGTGCCGTTAATTGCTCCATATGTGTCATATAATGAATTAATGAAGTTCCAATTTCTTCACCTAATAGCAGTTTTGCAATTTCCTCATCAATTAGACTTACAGCATTATGTTTTAATAAAGATTTTTCTGATTGCTTATTATGGCTTTCTATTTGTGGTAAATATAATCGGTTTCCACTATCAACTAGCGCTAGAACCTCCACTTTATTATTCTGAAACTCCATAACAACAGTTACTATAGGCTTTTCTCTCTTTTTATAATACTTATAAAACCCACTAGCCCCCACAATACAAACACTAATGATGCATATATAAAAAAAGAGAGTTCCTCCATTAACAACTCCTTCTCCATATAAAAACTGTTTGATTCCTCCTCCCAAATTTGTATTAAAGTATAGGAAGTTTAATATACCGCCCATAAGCCAGGCTACAAGTAAAAATCGTCCCCATGATAGTAATCGATACTTGCATTCTGTAAGGCGATAGGATACATAACACATAATAAAGCTAATAATTAACATAAAAAGAAAGGATACTATGGACGAAATATTGCTTATAAATAATGATATGAGTGCCCAAATAGCACCAATAACTGCTCCTGATATCATTCTTAGCAAAGAGGTATCATATCCAAATATTTTACTGCATAAAAATAATAACCATATGTTCATTAGGACATTAATGATAAAATAGATGTCTATATAAATCATATGGTTATTATACAATAGGGTATATAAATATTTTGTCAAATCTTGTATGGAATTTGTTAAAAGCTTTCGGTAGGCTTCGACATAGTTTCTAACACCTATTCAGATCAGTTGATTG
Organism: uncultured Lachnospiraceae bacterium; assembly: GCA_944380055.1. Taxonomy (GTDB): domain Bacteria; phylum Bacillota; class Clostridia; order Lachnospirales; family Lachnospiraceae; genus Fimimorpha. The sequence goes on along the minus strand of CALWGN010000213.1, from coordinate 15,045 downwards.
GGTGTTTTCTACACCATACCCAATCAAAAATAAAAAAAATGATTACAAATAATCCTGTTGATAGAAAAATATTGTCTATCTTTTCGTCTATAACACTACATATTAATGCTATAATAACTATTGATAATACATAATTTTTTGTATAGCACTTTTTTATATTTGCATATGTGCTTTTACTTCTCAATATGCCTTTGAATAGCTTTCTATTCATTCTAGCTCTTTCTTTGTTTACTTTTGATGATTTCTTATGAAATATACTCACTCCTCTTCTTTATCGAATACCCTTTTCACTTGAAAATAGAGGTCCCACATGATCGCACATATAACAATGGTAAATATTTGCCCTAACTCTCCTATTAGTAAATTGCTATAATCCTTTGTTACAATCTTCCAAATCATTATACCTATAAGTACTATGCTACATATGGTTGATATCAAACAAATGTAAAATATTTTTTTATATATTTGGTTACTAACTTTTTTCTGATTTTTCTTCCAATTTTTTCCATATTTATTTTTCCTTTTTATAAATTTTATATTCTTTTATCTTATTTGAACAAACTATCATTACATAGTTTTCTCTTCTCTCATACTATGTTTTGTTATTATAGTAAATAACAAAAGAATAATCTTCCTTAGTCTATCCTACTGTTTTTCTATATAATCGAATAAACTTTTTATGCCTTAAATTTTTATGGTGTATGATACCTATTTATAACAATACTATCTCTATCTTCCTATAAAAAGTATTGCAAAAAAGTTTTATGCACAATTGGCCTGAAGCTTACTCATTCCACTACGTAATTGAACGGCAGATAATCCCCACAATATTACACACCAAACAAAAGAAAGTGCTAATGATACCATATAATCTGACATCGATATCTCACCAAGCATTGTTTGTAAAGGAAAATACATATAGTATCGGAATGGAAAAAGGTATGTAACTTGCTCCATCCATTGAGGTAATAAAAATAAAGGAACAAGGCTGCCTGAAGTAAAGGACATAAGTGCACTAACTCCTAAAAGGACTCCTCGAATTCGTTCTATTTTTAAAGCAATAAGCCCTACATTATACCAAACAAGAAATTGAATCATATTTCCAATGGCAAAAGATAATACAAATAATATAGCATAGTATACTGACACATTTCTAACTATAATGACAAATATAATTGCTGGTATAAAAATAAAAGAATAAAGAAATATCCATGCAGTATATCTTTCTATTTCAGGTAATATGTAAGGATATGGTCTTACTAAAACATTGGATATACTCCCCTCCATAACATCTCGTTGAATATTAATAGAAATATGCCGGAATGGATAAGCACTTTTTATTAGACCAATTAATATATAATAAATAATCATATAATTAATATCTACAGAACTAGACTTACCTAGATAATTCCATAAAAATATGTAAATAAACGCTTCTACTGGCACATAAATTAATTTTATAAACAGAGGAATTGGATATTTATAAAATTGCTTTATGTAAATTGTAGTAAGTGCTTTATATTTAACCATTAATTCCTTCATATCTCTCAAGCCCCTTTCTCCAAATCAAATTATTAATAAGCATCCAAATACCTAATGTAATACAAAGTGTACTACATCCATAAATACCATTTTTCAATGATATTTTTTCTAAGACTACTTCTGCTGGAAACGTACTAAAAAAATAAAATGGCAATATATAGGTAAATATAACCTTTGCAATCTTTGATAGTACCACTAATGGATATTTATTAAATATTGTTAAACTATCTGCTACTTCATTAATTGGATCCATTTTCCCAATCCAAAAAGAAGCATAAGAAAATATAAAATAAATCACACCTAAATTTATGGCTGCAATAACTACTATTAATATAGATAGTAGAAAGCCCCGAATAGATACAATGGAATAGTTAGCAATCATTAAAAGAACTACAAATTTAATGATTCCATTTATTAACGTTGATAATTTCATATTTAATACAACAAAACGTAACCTACAATCTATTGGTTTTGTCAAAAGAACCTCCAAATTTCCTGAATAAATAATATACCAAAATCTTGAACATACTCCTAGTATAGAGGAGTTCAAACTAAAAAATAATTCGGAATAAGCTACAAAGACAAATATTTGATTTAGTGACCATCCAGATAGTTCATATCCCATATCAGTTACACAATACCAAAAGAGAATATTCCCAATGGAAAATATAACTTCACTTATAAGCTCCATAATAGTATCTGCTTTAAAATACTGAAATCCACTAAAAACAGATATCTTATATAATCTAGCGATTTTCTTTAATCTCTTTAAGCACATATTTAAATATCCCCCTTAAATCATCGTTTTTGCTAACAAAAGATTTGATATCAAATGCCTGATTTAACTCTTGTATCAATAATTGTTTATTAAAATTTTTATCTGCAACAACAAACGTTCCCTTTTCTTTATCAATATTTTGAGCTACCAAGAAAAATTTTTCAGCTACCTCTTCATTTATAATCTTTGTATAAGATATCTCTAACTCTTCATACTTCTTAAAATATGTACCAATATCGGAAGAACTTCCATCATATAATACGGTTCCTTTATCAAGAATAATAACTCGACTACAAATATCTTCAATATATTCAATTTCATGAGTGATAATAATTAAAGTGGATTTCTTTTCTTTATTAAAATACTTACACAATTCATATAGTCCTTGCTTTGAATTATAATCAAGTCCTATGGTAGGCTCATCTAAAACAATATATTTTGGATTATGTAACAAAACAGAGGTAATTTCACATTTTACACGTTGTCCAAAACTTAACTTACGATAAGGCTTATTGTATAAATCTTCAATATTAAGATAGGAATTAATTAAGTCTAAATTCTTTTTAAACTCTTCATCACTAATTCCATAGATTGTTTGGAAAAACATTAGATTGTCATAAACACTTAAATCAACGATAAAAGATGGCTTTTGGTTAAATAAAACACCTAGATTTGGAATAACTTTCTTTCTATTTGAAAAAGAATTGAAAGAATCAATATACACAGCACCTGTTGTCGGCTTTAACACTCCAACTAGCATTTTAACTAGCGTAGATTTTCCTGAACCATTTTCCCCTAATAACGCAACAACTTCTCCATCATGGATGGATAAATTCAAATCTTTTAATATAGTGGTATTATTTTTATATACTTTTGATAAATTTTTAATTGTTATCATAACATACTACTCCCCTAAAATATAATATTTCTCATGGATATTTCTTATCTTCTATCAACTTTTTATTTTTTCTACATACCTTATCTTTTTATCCGTGCCTTAAAACTTTTATTGCATATGCTATAAACCATAATTCACACAAAATAGGTAAGGATAATATAATAGCCTTTCCTATGATATTATCTCCCATTACATTGATTGCAATAAATGCTATTAATATACTACTAGAAAGGAGTAAGCTAGGAAGCGATGTATACAAAAACCATTTTTTCTTACTGCCTTTAGGAGAAAAAAATTTATTCTCTTCTATTTTACAATTTCCTTCTACATTAAAGGCTTCTTTTTTCCATACTGAATTTACCTCTAAAAATATATCCTCTTTTCCTACATCTTTTATCTTAAGTAAAGCATTGAATGGAAGACCAAATGGATTTTCTTCTCCTGTCCCAGTAATTAACGATAAAATCCAATAAAATAATATATAAATGTTTGCTTTTTTCTCTTGAAATATCCAATTACAAATTTCTATTTCTACAAAACTATTTTCAGGACATTGTATCTCAATGAACTTTTTATTCTTTTTTATTACATCATTACAATTTTCTCCATTTATGTGAACGTTATATCTATAATTCTCTTCATCTAGATTATGATCTTTTAGAAATATTTTCATGTTACTGCCCCCTCTCTTTCTTATATTTACTTCTTTTATTATTTTCCTACATTTATTTTATACTTTTAACATAAGTATTGCATTTTAAATATCTAATTTTGTATTGTTAAATACCGATGTATGCCATTGGTATCCAACTACACGATAATATATTACCTATATAATAAATAACTTACTCCAAATATTAATTTTCGTTTCTGCTTATTTGTTCCTATTTATAACAATACTTCCAATAGAACTAGAAAGTAATATTAAAAGGATAGGTAATGCCTCTAAAAAACTAATTTTTTTTACTATTGTTACGCAAATTACTCCTATTAAAGCTAAAAAAATTAGAACAAGTCGTATCCCTAGCAATATCCGATTGACTTGTTTTCTTTCACATTCTTCCATTTATATACCTCCCAATAATCCCCCAATTTAATCCTATAAATAAACAACAAAAAAACAGTTTACCGTTACTCACCGATAGCATTATTATTATTGTATTTATTATCATCATACTGGATAAAATATTTATTTTTTTCATATCTCTTGGATATATTTTTATTATCTCTAATCTCATTTTTTGAATAATTATTAATTCAAACATAAATACTGCTACGCTTGATACTATACAAAACATCACATTACCTTTTGGAAATGATATATAAAAAATGAAACCTATTATGCCTTTATATAATAAATTATAAATCTTTTCTTTATCCTTAATATCCAATTCTAGGATTCTTTGTAGCACTATTTTTAACTCAATATTCTCTTTTACAATTTCCCTTCTAATTTTACTACATAAATAAATATCATAAAAAAGTACAAGTATAAATACAAATAAAGCTATCAGCTTATAGTAAGATTTTAAATATGACCAAACACAAAAAAATAATATGAAACAAATGAACTTACTTATAATACTATTTCTAACAAACGTTTGGCTAATTTTATAATTTAAACCGATAAGTATATCTGGCGTTAAAGATAAGAGAAATGAAATTATCATAACTATCCCTAATATTCCCCATATATAATCATTATAATTGATGTAATCCATAATAATCATAATAACAATACAAAAATAAAAAATAATATTTGATACATAATATATTTTACCCACTTTCACCCCTACCTCTGCATATCCAATACTATCTCTTTAAACAATCACTTATATAGAGAATTAAAATAAATATAAGATAAATGACTAGCCAATGAAATACTCTACGTTTAATTTTTTAATATCTCTATCATCATAAATCCAATTTCATGTAATAAAACATCTAATAATAAATCTTTTTTACATTCTTATTTCATGATTTCTTATTTAATACATGAAGGTGTATATATGGTTTATATCTCCAATTTTACCATCTACAATTCCATGTATATTACTCAAATATATTACAATTTCTACGTTTTCTGTAATGCTAGTTCTTTCAAGTTATTAAATTTTAACATATCATACCAATTAAAAATTGTGAATGACACCACAGAACATTTTTCCTCAATTTTTTGTTTTCCTATGTCATGTACTTTTTATAATATTCTTGAGATAGTATATTTCTCAAAATATAAAAGGCTATTACCACATTTGTAGTAACGCCTTTATGATTTACCAAAACCAATATTTTTTCTTAATAACCACATATGTGATTACGCCTGTTATAATCAGTATAATGAATACTCCAATAGCAATGGACTGTATTTTATATTCCATAATTCTATTGTTCATCATTTTATATTCACCTGATATATCCAAATTCATTTCTGATTTTGTATCTATATTTAGTTTCTCATATTTTTCTTTTGATTTATAATACATACTATTCTGAATTAATTCCACTATTCTTTGCTACTACTTGTCCTGATGAAGATTCTTTTGATATATTAATGTCTAAAAATTTATATGTTACACTTTAATATTTTGATAAATTCTATTTTATTATATAACAAGTATTCTATAATAATTTTATAAAAAATTATTGCTTACCTTTTTATCTTCAATACCTCTTTTATTTTTCTCTTTATCATATAATATTCTCATAACTTTCTGCTCTAAAAAAGCAGTATAGCATTGGGATAACACCAATAGTAAAAAAATAATAACATATCCAACTTTCCTATAAAAGAAAATTGCTAGTAAAAGGAATATGCTATTACATAAAATCATTTTTAGTTGAACAAACCGGATTCCTTGTAAATACTCATAATAGTTATATTTTTTCCTAATTACTAACTGAATATTATATAAAATTAATAACACAACACCAATTAAAAACAATACTTTTTGTATCTCGATTATATTGAAAATACAAAGTATTAAGTACATCCAATCCATTCTCTTGCTTTCCTTAGTCACTAATGTCTTCATCTGTACCTTAACCTTTTCTATTAATGATAATTCTTCTTCCTCATTATATTTATTTTGGATCTTTATACACTGTATACGTTTATCAAATAGCATTATCAAAGCGAATAGAAACGTAATACATCCATTTATTATATACTTGTCACTTTTCATAATAACCTTAAGCATAAATAAACTAATTAAATTAACAAGTAGTATACTGCAATTTAAATATACATACTTCCATGTTTTTTTAAATTTATAATTATACATAATCGGACCATAGGTTAACATCAATATTATTGTAAGTAAACATGGTAGCCAACTTACTACTATTAATATCAGTGAATTACTATCAAACAAACTAATTGCCTCTATCCGCTCAAATATATAATTTACAATTATCATCATATTTATATATAATAGTAGTGTAAGTATTACTCCAACCTTATTCTTATCTATCATATATTAATCACTCCCTAATAATAGTATTTATTTTAATATTACTCCCAACTCTTTATAGTACAGTTCTTTGTTTTTCTCCTCCATTTAAACCATTTACTGCTTCTTCTAATAAATAAGTATAATATTGTATTGGAAGTTTTTTATACAATCATTGCATCTGCTTTCTTAGTCGCGTCTTTTCCAACGACTTACTTACTATATTTTACTCTTATTCCTATATATATCTATCATTCGAAATATTACTTGCTCCATTCCAAATAAAGCATATATAACATAACACATTACTACTACTTCCTTTACGTATCTACTTAACACATTTTGATAAAATATATTAGTATGTGGTAGAATAATAGTTCCTATTCCTATCATTATCCCTATGTATTTTAAAATAATTTCTAAATTATTATATTGCTCTTTTTGTACTTCCCATCTTTTTATAATGAAATTTCCTTGAATGATTGGTGTTACAATTCCAGTACCAGTAATAAATGGTAGATAGGGGTCTACTTTCCTATTTATTAGATAATATATAGTTATTACTCCAATAATACATGAAAAAACATCTACTTTCCATTTATATTTTTTCCATCCATTTACCTTCAACCATATAGCATACTCTTCTACTAAAAGACCTAATGGGATTAAAATTGACAAGAGACAGCTTCCTTGTACCGTATAATAATTCATGTTATCTTCCTCCATAAAAATAGATTAACAGTTTGTATCTCAAGACATTAATTAATTTTAATATCTCTTTATCATTGAAATTATTTTTTTATGTGGCTTCCTAGTTTAATATTTCCTTTAATTTCATCCTTTTTCCTGTTGGTTCGCTGTTTACTTGCATTCAATGGTCACTGTTTGCATTTTTTCTCTACATTAATTATATAAGTACCATTCTAGAATATAACTAAATACAATTATCCTAGAATGATACTATAACTTTTCTATCTTATATTATCATCTAAATTTAGATCCTCATCTAGCTCTCTAAATGCCTTTTTATAGTTAAAATAACTTACCCAATTTATAACTAATAATACAATACATAATATTTGGATAAATTCTAACATTAGTAAATCACTATAATCCTTTTCTATTATTTTTAATATTATTGTTCCCACTGGACCTAAATATATAAGACTTATAATAATACGAGATGGTATAGAATTTAATTTTTGATACATTTTTGTATTTATCTTATTATCCGAAGACATAATTATCCCCCTTATTTTTTTATCTAGATAATCCAATTCCTTTACAATAACTCCACCTATACGTGTTCCTGCTATTGTCAATGCAATATCTATTGCAGCACCTAGTAAATGTCCTAATACACTACCATACATCTTTTCTAATTGAGGAGCAACCTTTCTTAACATATAGTGTCTATGTTGTTTAATAAATTTTCTAATAGCATAAACTCCATAAATAGCTTTTCCAGCAGTAATTGCAACAATTTCTACATCAATTACAGTTCCTACCAAACTTACTGAGTTCCACCAGCCGTTTGCTCCTCCCTCTACTTATGTCATTTCCTCTTCACTCATCACTGCATAACTACTTGGCATTACCAATGCTCCGTCATAACACATTTCCATATTGTGTTTCCTCCTTTAATATAGTATTTTGTTTTTTCCTTACATTCAGTTGTCACTGTTTGCATTTCTCCTTGGATGGTTGCAAACATCCAAACTCCATTCGTTGAATTGAATCTATGTAAATCAACTGATTGTACATCTATGTATAAGATATTTCCTCTAAATCTATATTATCAAAACGCTGTTCTATCTTCTCCATGCTATTTTCTTCCCTTACTTTAAAATTACCTTGTTGCATTTCTCACAATGGATAATAAAGAGCCTTTTGTTGTAAGAGTTGATCATGACTACCTTTCTCCACGATCTCACCTTGATCCATTACCAGAATTTCATTGCATTGCTTGATAGTGGCTACTGGGTGTACAATAATTAACATTGTCTTTTTCTTAAATTTGTTGTATATCATTACAAATGCATTTGTATATTAAATGAGAGATCCTATTTGACTATCACCTTTACTTTTATATAAGATGACATTTTTTCTATCTCCTTGTGAAAATCCAAATTGTCATTGTTTAATAATAACTTGTATTTTAAGACATTGGTTAATTTTAATATCTTTCTATCACTGAAATTGAGTTCGTTCATATGTATACTCCTTTTTTAAACTAAGTTTATATTGAAAAGCAACTCCTTTTCCTCTCTCCTCTATCTCATTAAACACTCCATAGTTAAAAGTTTTTTCTTTCATAAACAATTGATAATCTTCTTTTTTCCAAAATATCACATCTATATTAATGCATTGCTCCTTAGCTTTATAGGTAAAAAATCCAATACTCATACCTTTTTTTATGTTTTCTATCGTTAAAAATTGTTTTAACCTCTCCTCTGCTAAATTTATATCTTCTTGTTTTATATCTCTAAAGCCAATAATTAAAAGTGCACATATACTACTTCTTTTTATTACTTCAAATAAACTTTTTCTTTCTACTTCTTTTTTCCAAATAAATTGATATATACATAATAAAAATAACTGATTTGATATGCTTATAATCACCTTTCCCACATCAATTACATCATACACAATAATCGGATATAAAAAATCTATCAATACCAATATTTCTAAAATACCCAGATATATTCTTCCATACTCAATACGAATCCTTCGAACTATCCAGTATATTACTATAATCCCGAAAAGTATAGAAAAATTTGTAATATGTTCCGTAACTTCTCCAATAATACTCTGCAACTTTCTCTCTCCTTCCTGATGTTCCTTATCTTACTACCTATAATTTTAACTATTTTAGGATGCTTTTTATACTAGATAAACATATCTCCCTAAAATAGCTATTAAAATTTAAATATTAAAATCTAAGTACCATAGAACTATTAGTTGCATAGATAATTCCTATTGTAGTTGCACTTGCTTTCTATCTCTGTGTAAAAGTCTAAATTATCATCTTACTATAGGAATAGATTATCTCTTTTCATAAGTTAGATTTTCATACCTTCTGCCATATATTACTCAATACACACCCTACATAATCGCATTTTAAATTAAATACTTATCAATTAAAACTCATTTCATTTTTTTACTTTAAACAAATTAATATATTATATGTGCTAGTTGTATAAATAAATATTTTCCATACAACTAACACATTAACCCTTTAATATCCCACAATAATTCTAACTCAACAAAAAAACAAATTTCTAATTTATTATAACTGTTACATATATTTTCATTATTAATTTATAAACTATTTAATTTAAAATTCAATATCTATTACAGGATACTTCTTCTTTTTTCTTTCGATTAATTTTAAATTAGCACATATTATAAATAAATTCATAACAAAGATACATACTATCATAACAAATGGATAATTTGTTTTAAAAAACCAATAGATAAACAAAGCCTCTATAATTAAACATAATATATAAATTATACTTTGCATAATTCTATAAACAATTTTCCACTTTTCATACTGATGCTTTGCTATAAAATATTTAAATTTCGCACTTCCTATAATTTCTAATTTTTTTCCTACGACTATAGGTCCATTACATTGTGTAATTTCAATAGATATTGGAATATAATAATTAAATGCCTCAGGGAGAAAAAAATTAAATAGCGAAGCAATTACTAGTGATATTAATGATTCTTCATATAATTCATTATATACATAATATATTCCCGCTTTTTCTTTTACAACATAATCACTTGCCAAACATTCAATATCCATATATACCTTCCTTATTTTTTCTATCTCTGTGTGAAAGTCTAAATCATCATCACCTAACAATCATTTGTATTTCAAGACATTTGTCAATTTTAATGTCTTATTATTATAAATTTATATCTTTTTCATTTTTTACAACTACATTCCTCTGTATGTATAAAATTTTTTTATAATTATCTATAATTTTATTTGCTAAGATTAGAAATGGAATTAGACCTATCCCCATTATTAAATACGGTCCAAAGTAAACACTATATGAATTTTCATTTAATTGTCCTACATAGATGTTCCAATAAGCATCCAAACTACATCCCAGTGCAATTCCTAAAAATTCAAAAATTGTAACCATCATTCCTTGTACCCATTTAATATAATACAATTTATTTTTATAAAACATCGAACCCAATAATATTAATAAACAAATAAAATAACTTAAAATAATTCTATCTTTTTGATGTCCTAGGCACTTCAATACCAGTGGCAAAATTAAACAATTAAAAAATATAATAATAGCACATATTACAACCCATAGTGCAGCTCTAACCTGTCTCTTACTCTTAGATGGCACATCTTTTCTTTTCAAAAACTTCAATACTTGTTCACCATCAATATTATTTTTCTCGTTTATCTGTTCTACTTTTTCTAAATTCCCAATTATTTCAATGTTTTTATTTACTTTTTGCACAATATCATGAGATAATACATAGTACATAACTAGTATAAGAACAACTAATACTACTTCACATACCATGCTATACGATTTTATATCACTTTGTAAGTCTGAAGAACAAACAAATGCACATAATACTGTTCCAATAATTCCCAATACCATTAAAGCCCATTTAATTATATTTCTTTTCTTTTTTTTCATCAATTCAAGCAAAGGACATATAATGATAATTGCAACAAATGCAGATACATATTGTGAAAACATCCAAAGAATATCCACAATTGTGTCTGCCATCCTTACATACATAAAGAAACAACTATATACAATACAATTAGCTAATGCTAATATCAATATTTTTAGTCTTTTATCTCCCATTACTTTAATTACTCCTTTGGTTTATAAGATTACCGAACGATATAAATACCTACCAGTAATCTTATAAACTTAATTTTAAAATTTAGCAAACAGAAACATCTATTCCATATATCATTCCGAAAAATGTCTTCTTAAAGCCAATGTTAATGCCTTTTCCTTGAATTAAAGCATCCGCTATTGTATACCCAGCTCCAAGAATTGCTCCTGCTCCTATTAGTATCCTTCTCTAATAATATTACTTTACAATCTCCTTTCCATAACTTATTATTTATATGTTTTCCTGTATCCTGACTTTGTTATCCCCAAATAAAAGTATCGTATCATACATATCTACATCGGTACGGGTATGGCTGATGACCATACACAGCTTTTCCTTTGCTTCCTCTTTTAATATACTCATAATCTCTGCTTCTGACTCCTTATCTAAAGATGCTGTTGGCTCATCCATTAATAAAATTGGACGATGGCGAATTAAGGCTCTTGCAATAGCAATTCTTTGTGTCTGTCCAAAGGAAAGATTTCCTCCTTTTTCGCTTACCATTGTATCATAGCCATTTTCTAAGGACATAACGGTATCGTGAATACGCGCTTTTTTGCAGGCTTTCACAATCTGCTCCATAGTAAACTGCTCTCCAAGGCAGATATTTTCTTTAATCGTTCCCTGAAACAAAATATGTTCTTGGGGAACATAGGATATGTATTTTCTTATATTTGCACCTGATACTCTCTCACCATCTATATCCAAATAAAGCTGTCCATTTGTTGGCTCATATAATACTAATATAAGCTTTAAAAATGTACTTTTTCCACAGCCACTATCACCAATCATTCCTACTAATTGCCTTTGCTTTAATTTCATGTTTACATCAGAAAATAGATTTTGCTCATTGTGATATCCAAAAGAAATGTCTTCTCCTATAAGTACCACCTCTTTATCCATAAAGCTGTCATTCTCTCTACTTTCATATTCTTCCTTTACCATTTCCATTAACTCTTTTACTCGGTCAGCAGATACTAATGCAGTCTGAACGTTACCTAAAATACTCATTAGCTCTGTAAATGGCCATATAATATAATTTAGTAGTTGAGCAAAGCCTACAATAGCCCCTACTGTCATGTCTCCCCTCAGTGCAAGATAAGCACCAATGGCAACAGTACACGCAAAGCTAATAAACCCAATCACATTACCTCCCTGCTGCATAATGGCATCTATCATTACCTTTCTTAAACTACTTTTTACAAACTTCTGATGCAACTTCTTAAACTTCCCAAGACTATATGTATATATATTAAATGTTTTTATCGTAACAATATTTGTTAACTGCTCCTGACTATAAGACTTTAACTCACTGTCACAACCACGAACATTTTTTGCATTTTCCTTAACCTTTGGTACAAGCTTTTTGCTCCATATCACAACTAATGGTGCTGTAAATATAACAATAATAGTAAGCTGCCAGCTAAGATAAAAGGCATATGCAAAAGAAAATAGACAGGAAAATACCCCTATTAATAAAGTTACAAGATAGTTTGGAAAAATTTTACTACATTCCATCGTATCATCAGATAGACGATTGAGTAAATCACCACTATGATATTTCTGATACTCCTCTAGCTTCATTTTTTCCATATGACCTAGTAGCTTGATTTTTATACTTTCTGCAATTCCCATTGTAGTTTTCGTTGACCAGTAGGAATTCATTCCTTTGCTTAGTGCGGAACCTGTAACGACTAATATTGGAAGTAACATTCCAAACCAAAGTGAAACATTACTTTCTCTTCCTGCAATATCCAGTAATAATTTTAAGCTAGCTGCATTTAAAATATTAAAAATAGAAATTAGTATTGCACAAATCAGTAATATAAAATAGTTCCTCTTATAATTTTTTGCTTCCTGCCATACCCAATTTATTTTTTTCATATAGTTAATCCCCTTTCTTGACTATTAATTGTAGACTTCTATAGAATGATGCTACAAAATATTTTTCTATTTTTTTCTAGGTCATATACTTTTTATAAAATTTTTTTGCTCATGTTTACTATGTACAAATTCTTATTTGTAATTCATACCATTCCCATGCTTGCTCTATTACATAGCATTTATCAATTCTTATAATACCCTGTCTGCTTCTTGTATCCTTTAATAAACCTCCATACTTATACACCTTTCCCCTCACTTTCTTCTCACTATTCTTTATTATTTATATCATTACGACTACATTATTAATTTTTGTATATTTTAACATAAATTTTATCATTTTTCATTATTATTTTTAATAAATTTAGCTATAAATTTACACATTTTTATTATATTCTTTTATTTATGGATTTTTTTATATATAAATATATTTTTTCTTTTAAAAAAAGAAATCAGGTATTGCTTTATTGCCTACCTGATGTAAACTTTATAAAACAATGCCTGATATATGCTATAGTTACTATGATTTTTATATTTTATAATAAAGAATTTAAGTAGTTACCTAGCTCCTTTAAAAACCCTTCCATATCCTTATAATCAATTGCCCCAATATTTGCAATACGAAATGTATTTGCTTCTCCAATTTTCCCTGGATAAATGGTATAGCCTCGTTCTAATAAGTATTCATGCATTCCTTCAAAGGAATAACCTTCTATTTCTGGCTCTACAACTGTTGTAATAATATGGGATTGATTTTCTTTATGAACTAAGTATGTAAGTCCTAGTTTTTCCAAGCCTTTTAACAATACTTCCCAGCTTTTTGTATATCGCTTGTATCTTCCTTCTACTGTTTCTTCTTTTAGCTCCTTAATTGCTTGTTGTAATGCATACACTACTTGTACTGGTGGAGTAAAGCGAAGTTGCTTTGTTTTTACAAAATAGTTATACTGAGCATATAAATTCAGATAAAAACTTCTTGCCTTTTTCTCCTTTAATGACAATAGTTTCTCACGATTTGCAATGACAAAGACAAGTCCTGCCATCCCCTGAATATTTTTATTAGAGCTTGCAATTAAATAGGAAATATTCATTTTTTCCATATCAATTGGTACTGCTGCATAGGAACTCATAGCATCTACAATAAATGTTAGACTATATTTTTTTGCCAATTGTCCAATAGCTGTAATGTCATTTAATAATCCAGTTGTTGTCTCATTATGAATACATGCAAGATGAGTTAGACTATCTTTATTTTCTATGATTGTATGTTCTAATTGTTCCATAGAAACAGGACTAATATTCGAGCTGTTATATTCTATATAAGAAATGCCATATACATCACAAATCTGGCACATTCTCTTTCCATATGCCCCATTGTTAATAATAAGAACCTTATCCTGCTCTCCTATGACAGAGCTTAGCACTGCTTCCACGCCAGCAGTTCCAGAGCCTCCAAATAATACAGATTCATATGTATCATAGTTACCAACAAACGATACTAAGTCTTTGCTTATTTCTTCCATGATGTGACCAAACTCTAATTCTCTTGGACAAATATCTGGTACAACCTGTGCTAGTTTTACACTATCTGTTGTTGTAGC
>CALWGN010000212.1 GCA_944380055.1 uncultured Lachnospiraceae bacterium | reverse complement strand
ATTGCTTCGTTCGACTTGCATGTGTTAAGCACGCCGCCAGCGTTCATCCTGAGCCAGGATCAAACTCTCATGTTATAATGTTTGAACCGTTCAGAATAACTACTAGCTATTCTTTCCGTCTCGATTTCCATCGAGTTTACTGTTTTTAGGTTGTATGTGTGATTTCTCACTTCATACCGTTCTGAATATTCTCTTTAAAGAATTTTCAGGGTTGGTTATACTGTTTAATTATCAATGTTCTTTTATTCACCGTCGTTTGCTTCGACTTTTTTCTCGTCTCAAGCGACTTTCTTATGTTATCACATCTTCAAGACTTTGTCAACAACTTTTTTTGAAAAAGTTTTTTATTTTTTCTTTTCAACTTCTTCCTATTCTCTTACAACTTCTATTCTCTTCTTGAAATTGTATTTGAATTGTTGTTATTGTTTTTCGTTTCTTCTTGACGACAAAAAGTAGTATACTTCATTTAAATTTATTTGTCAACAGTTTTTTTTATTTTTTTCAACGTGAAAATTGCAATAACAAATCGGACACATTATAACTGAGTCAAATAGTAAGAAAATGCGTCATTGGAAGAAGTATAATTAAACATTCTCCTTGGTAAATGATTGTTCCAATGTTCAATGGTGTAAATTGCTTCCTCTTTCAAAGGATGCATATGGATGGCATAGTAAATAGCTGTATCTGTTAATACTTTTGACAAGCTGGAACACTCACTTCCATTGTTACTTGTAATCAAACGAAATATCTTAGAAGACTTTTCCCCAAATTTATTCCATATCTTCTTTATTCCAAATTCCACTGCTTCTGCACTTTTTGATGAAATCTTTCCAATAAAACGTTAACGTGTTAGGTGTTCATCTAACCTCAATAACACACAACATTTTTTTGTTCTCCTATTACAATATCAATTTCCAATGCCCAAACTCCTTCCGTTCATTGATAACATTTGGGCGATTGGAAATACTTTTCCCAAATACACGTCTACGTATTCGACATTTCCCAGCCTTTTTCTTATAAGAAACACGTAATGGTAAATCAATATTTTTTATCGGAAGAAGACCTAAATCAATGTAATTATAGAGTGTTTTGGTAGAAACAATAGTAGAAAATAGACCTTCTTTTTTACTTTCCATAGATGCATCCGGAGTCATATGGTGTTTTAATCTCTGTTCGTTTGCATAAGAAAAGAATTTACTAGCCTTTGCAAACTTGTATTACTTTTTACTATGTTTGCGACGAGAGTAGTACACACGTTGTCCAACTTCTACAAAGTAACGATAATCAGAGTTTCAATTGGTATCTCGTTGTTTTACGGTACCTTGCTTTCATTCTTCATAAAGAGTAGAATGTGTTTAAAAGTTCTTTGCTTTGTAATATCATGTGTTTTAGTCATAAGAAACTCCTTGGTTGATTTTTGGTGAGACTTTAATTATACCATGTTTCTTATGACTTTTTCTTTGTTTTAAGTGTCCGATTTCATTTTACAACTACCCCTTTTTTCAACAGATAATTGCAATGTGTATATACTAATATTTATACGATACAAAAATGTTTTTTTACTCTCTTACTCTTAAAGTTCTTCCATTTTTGTATGGCTTTTTTCTATAATCTTTTAATAACAAGTTTGATAACAATTGCTATTTTTCTTTTACTTTTGCTTATATTTACTTAAAAATAACTCTAACTTATTCATCGCATCTTCCAATTGTTCAATTCTAGGTAAATATACTACCCTAAAATGATCTGGCTCATGCCAATTAAATCCTTTTCCATGAACTAATAGAACTTTTTGTTCTCTTAAAAAGTCTAGTACAAACTTTTCATCATCAACAATATTATATCTTGCTGTATCTATTTTAGGGAAAATATAAAATGCAGCTTTTGGTTTTACTGCGCTAATTCCTGGTATATTATTAAGAGCATTATAAATAAATTCTCTTTGTTCATATATTCTTCCTCCTGGCAACAATAGCTCATCTGCACTTTGAATACCACCTAATGCTGTTTGTACAATTGCTTGAGCTGGCACATTAGAACATAATCTCATAGAAGAAAGCATATTTAACCCTTCAATATAACCTTTTACTTTACTTTTGTTACCACTCAAACACATCCAACCGATTCTAAACCCAGCAATTCTATGTGATTTTGATAATCCATTTAATGTAACACAAAATAAATCTGGCGCTAGAGAAGCTATGGAAATATGTGTTTCTCCATCCATAACTAATCTATCATAAATTTCATCTGAATATATAATTAATTCATTCTCTCTTGCAATTTGTACAATTTCTTCTAGTAATTCTTTAGAATATAATGCCCCTGTTGGATTATTTGGATTAATTACAACGATTCCTTTTGTTCTATCAGAAATTTTCTTTTTTATGTCCTCAATATCTGGATACCATTCTGCTTGTTCATCACAAATATAGTGAACTGCTTTTCCTCCTGCAAGATTTATTGCTGCTGTCCATAAAGGATAATCTGGTGATGGAACTAATATTTCATCCCCTTCATTTAATAATCCTTGCATGCACATTACTATTAATTCACTAGCCCCATTTCCAGTATAAATATCATTAATTCCTACATTTGGAATTCCTTTTAATTGACAATACTGCATAATAGCCTTTCTAGCAGAAAAAATTCCTTTAGAATCTGAATACCCTTGTGTCTCTCTTAAATTATATATCATGTCTAAAATCATTTCTTCTGGTGCTTGAAAACCAAATGGAGCTGGGTTTCCAATATTTAACTTTAATATATCAATGCCTCTTTCCATCATTCTATTAGCTTCTTCTACTACTGGTCCTCTAACATCATAGCAAACATGATCTAATTTTCTTGACTTTTCAAATACTTTCATTTTATCTCCTTCTTTCTTTTATTTCCAAATATATATTTTTTTTTGCATATATATCCTACTGTTATTTGTTCTAAAAACATATTCTTTATATTTTTTTTGATGAACTCAGATTTAATTTATTTTAAAAATAAAAAAGTGTTCTTTTTCTATTGAAACTTTATAATAGAACAAAGCGGACAATTACGTCTTAAGTTCCCTCAACCCTTGGTGGAGGCTTGCTCCGATGTACAGTGGCTTTAGCAGACTTCCTTTTCACATGGTGTCCATCTTCCCGGATGCTTTTGTGATATAGTAAAGTAAAAAATTTCCTATATCACAAAAAAGCCCTAAGCTAATAGCTTAGGGCGAAATTTAATCCGTGTTACCACCTAAATTCAGAGTCTCCTCTGCACTTATCCAATTACTTTACAATACAACATTATATATATTAACAATATTGCTATATGTATATAATTGCTCGATATAACGGTCGTTCCCGAAAAAACCTACTATAATTTCAGTCTTTTAGCTCTAAGACTGCTTCCATAAGCCCTGCATAGAAACTTCCACCACTTGCTTCCTCTCTGTAAATTAGTAACTTATGTACTCCTTCTTTTCACTGCCTATATCTATATGTTTTTCTTATATGTATGTGTATGATTCATTACATATTATTAGGGCTATTGTACCATCCTTTTTTTATAAGTCAATAGTTTTCTCTAGAAAATATAATAAATTCTATATTCTTATTTTTTATAACTATAATAAATCCTCATTATATCTAGCTCGCTGTCCACCTATAAATTTGGGCCTTGTTCTAGCACACACTACGTGAGCATCTCCAATGCGATTTACAGAGGTTCTTACTGGTACAGCAACCTCTTGAAGATGCATACCAATAAGGGTATCACCAATGTCTATTCCCATTTGGGCTTTTATGTGTTCAACAACAACAGGATTATCCATATTTTCATATGCTGCTGTTGCAAATGAACCACCAGCCTTTATCTGTGGCACTACATTTACTTCACATAAACGATGTTCTTTTTGGTAGCTTTTTTCTACAACTATAGCTCGATTTAAATGCTCACAACATTGTGCTCCTACATATAACTCTCTTTTTTTACACCATTCATATATTGTGTTAAATATTACTTCACCTATTTCCTTACTAGAAGATGTACCAATCTTCATTTTTTGCACCTCACTTGTAGAGCATCCTACTATTAATACATCTCCTGATTCATATTTACACTGTTGTTCTAATTGGTCTAATATTTGATTTATCTGTTCTTTTATTATTTCCAATATAAACATCCCCTATTACTATTTGATTAGTTGTTTCCATTCTTCTTCTTTAAAACCTACTAATATATTATTGCTACCTACAATAATTGGTCTTTTTACCAACATTCCATCCGATGCTAATAATTTGATTTTTTCATCATCTGACATCTCTTTTAGCTTGTCTTTTAAACCTAGCTCTTTATATAGTACTCCACTTGTATTAAAAAACTTTTTAATTTCTAAACCACTTTTTCCTATCCATTCTCTTAATTCATGTTCTGTTGGGTTTTGTTCTTTTATATGTCTATCTTCAAACAATATTTGATTTTCCTCTAACCACTTTTTCGCCTTTTTACAAGTTGTACATTTTGGATATTCTATAAATTGTATCATTAAAATTCCCTCCTATTTTTTACTCTATCTGAATCATATTTTGTATTACTTTTTTATAAATTATATCAGCTATTCATCCTCTTTTCCAATACTTTATTAATTAAAACAAAATAAATTATTGTTGTAATAGCCCCACACAATATATCTGCAATTGCTTCTGCATAAAAAATAGATTTTGCTGTATATATTGCTGGTAAAATAAACATTAAAACAAAATAAAATGCCTTTCTAAATAAGGATAATGGCATGGCTAGCTGTGGTAAACTCATTGCTGTAAATCCATCAACAAATGTATACTGAAATGCCAATGGTATGATGCCGATAGTAGATACTTTAATTGCCCAAATAGATAAATAAATATACTCTGAATTTTTTGTAAATATTGTTACAAAATATGAAGAACCTACTCTTGCAATTACAAACATAATAACGGTAAAACAAATACACATTCCTAAAATCCATTTTTGTGCTAACTTAATCCGATCTGGTCTTTTTGCTCCATAATTGTAACCAATAATCGACTGAGTTCCTCCAGTAATTCCTGCCATTGGCATTGTAATTAAAAGCATAAAGCTTTGAACAATGGTTGCACATGTAATAAGCATATCTCCACTTTCTACTCCACCATACTTTTGTAGCATGGCATTCATCCCAATAATTAATAAACTATCACTAGCAATAATCATAAATGGTGAAAAACCTAAAATTAAGACTTTCTTCATTAATTTTCTATCATATCCTCTGAATGTAATTGGAATTGGAACTTTTTTACTAAACAAAAAACTTACTACATAACAACAAGATGCTAATTGAGACAATACAGTTGCAATAGCAGCTCCTTGTACTCCCATTCCAAATACAAAAATGAAAATAGGATCTAACACAATGTTTGTAATTGCTCCTATGATTACTGA
>CALWGN010000211.1 GCA_944380055.1 uncultured Lachnospiraceae bacterium | reverse complement strand
TATATATATTGCAATTATATTGCAGTATAATATGATTAAGTTAAAGGAATGAGATGTAATGAAGCAAAGTAGGAATACACAACAAAGAAATTTAATTCGGGAATTATTAGATAATAATTATGATCATTTCACTGCAGATGAGATATATGAAATTATAAGAAAAAAAAATCCTACAATTAGTCGAGGCACTGTTTATAGAAACTTAAATGTGCTAGCAGATAGTGGAGAAATTAGACGGCTAGAGATGCCAATAGGACCAGACCACTATGATTGTATGAGAGAAAATCATTATCATTTTCTATGTAGTAAATGTAATTGTGTATTAGATGTAGATTTAGACTACAACACTACTTTGAATGAAGTTACCCCACCAGGATGTAAGACAGAGTATCATAGATTAGTATTAATTGGTTTGTGTCCTAGATGTAATAGGGAAAAAGAAGCTTAATTAAATATTAGGATAATAAATGATATTTAAAATGTACTATGAAGGTTCTATTTAGAAGAAAATCTAAATAGATTTCATAGTACATTTTTTTAATAGGAAGTATTTGCTTTCTAGATATTTTGATACTCTAATCCTTATACAAAGTTGCAATTTTAATACTTTTTTGTAAAAATTAGGAAGGAAAGCAACATGGGAACAGAAGAGAAAAAATTTTCTATGAAAATGGAACTTTGGTTTGATATATTGTATTTAGTGACTGTTTTTATACTTGGTATTTATTTTTTAATGAATGAGGAATACATAAAAAGAATATGGGGAATTATGGCACTTATCCTTGTATTTGGAGATTCTTTTCACCTAATTCCAAGAATAGCAAGTATTATTACAGGAAATAAGAAAAAATTCCAGACCGCATTAGGTTTAGGTAAAATGATTACATCTATTACAATGACAATTTTTTATATATTTTTATGGCACTGTGGATTACAATTATTTGGTGTAAAGGCTATCAGTGCTACTATCATTATTTATATATTGGCAGTTATTAGAGTTGTGCTATGTTTATCTTCAAAAAATCAATGGACAAAGGAGAATTCTTCTTATCGTTGGGGAATTTATAGAAATATTCCGTTTCTAATGGAAGGAATGTTAGTAATGTGTTTATTTATGGGATATGCAGGAACAAATGGTGTTTCATTAAATTTTATGTGGCTTGGAATATTATTAAGCTACATCTTTTATATGCCAGTTGTATTATGGATTCACAAATATCCAATGTTAGGTATGCTTATGTTGCCAAAAAGCTGTGTTTATATTTGGATTATTTGTATGGGCTTAGGATTATAAAAAATTATCATGTTAGGAATACAAGGTAAAAGAGTTCCTATATAACTATAATTAGTTATATAGGAACTCTTTTTATCTTTGAATATCATATGTTTGATTCATTAATCGAAGAATGCTTTCTTTGTCTGTGATATTTGTATCACCACGAATGGAATGTTTCATTACAGAAGAAGCTACTGCAAAATTAATTGTATCTTGTGGATTCATATTATCCATAAGTGCAAAAATTAATCCACTAGAAAATGCATCTCCACCACCAACTCGGTCAAGAATTGTAAAGCGGAATAAATCACTTTCATAAGTTTTTCCTTGATAGTATAAATAAGCCTTTAAAGAATTTTCGCTACCAGAGTGAACGTAACGAACGTGACGAGCAATTGCTTTAAATGGGAAGCGAGCAGCTAATTCTTTAAAAATTCTATCCTGAGCATCGTAATCTGGTTGTAAAGATAATCCATCTTTTAAATCATGACCATTTTCATCCATTAAGTGAAGTGGCTCAATGCCAATTAAAATATCTACATAAGGAAGATAACGACTAATAATATCTCTTGCTTCATCAAAACTCCAAAGTTTACTTCGATAGTTACAGTCGAAGCTAACTGTCATACCAAGCTGTTTTGCAGCATATAATGCTTGCTCAATTAAAATTTCGCAGTTATCAGAAAGTGCAGGTGTAATTCCGCTTAAATGTAGCCAATCATAATCCTTTAAGATGCTTCTCATATCAAGAGAATTATAATCGTATTCAGCAAAAGCAGAATGTTTACGGTCATAAATAACTTGAGAAGCACGAACGGCAACTCCCTCTTCCAAATAATAAATTCCCATACGTTCCCCAGATAAAATAATAGGTGAGGTGTGTACATCATTGGATTTTAGATAACGTAAAGCAGATTTTCCAATATCGTTATTAGGAACAACTGTAAATACAGTGCTGTCAATTCCTAAGTTGGCAAGGGAAACAGCTACGTTTGCTTCAGCACCTCCAAAGTTTACAACAAAAGAATTAGTAGTACGGATTTTTTCATAGTTTGGTGGTGATAAGCGCATTAATAGTTCACCAATGGTAATAAACTTCATAAAATACCTCCTGTTATTGTTTATGAGCAGCATCATTTAGTAATAATACATAATAGAAACGTTACGTGTAATTAGATTATGTAGTTTTTTAGAAAGACACTATATCATAAAAATAAGTATTGTAATAAAATGTTTCATAATATGAAACCAAATTCTATAATATGTTTTTATAAGCTTAGTATATCCAAATTTTTGGAAAAAAGCAAGAAAAAATAAGTAAAAAAATGAAGTTTTTTATGGAAAGTATATGATTAAAAATGTATTTAAGAATTTTTTAAGAAAGGGACAATATTATTCTTCATTTTATGTTATTATAATTAAAAATAAATAAGAAAATATTAGGGAAAAGAGGGGTATAATGTATACTGTATTAGTATGTGATGATGATAGAGAAATTGTAGAGGCAGTGGAAATTTATTTAAGTCAAGAAGGATACAGAGTGCTTAAGGCCTATGATGGTTTAGAAGCATTGGAAGTCTTAAAAAAGGAAACAGTACATTTATTATTAATAGATATTATGATGCCACGAATGGACGGAGTAAGAGCAACTCTTAAAATCAGAGAAACAAATGCTATTCCAATTATTATGCTTTCAGCAAAATCAGAAGATACAGACAAAATTTTAGGATTAAATATTGGAGCAGATGATTACATAACAAAGCCGTTTAATCCATTAGAGCTATTAGCTAGAGTCAAGTCTCAATTAAGACGTTATACATCATTAGGTTCCGTAGTAGAAAATGAGAGTGTTGTGTATAAAACAGGAGATTTGTGGATAGACGATGAGCGTAAAGTAGTGAGTGTGGAGGGGGAGGAAGTTAAGTTAACTCCAATTGATTATAAGATTTTATTATTTCTTGTAAAAAATGCAGGGCGTGTGTTTTCTATTGAACAAATTTATGAACAAGTATGGGAAGCAGACCCATATGCAGCAGATAATACAGTGGCAGTTCATATTCGTCGTATTCGTGAAAAAATAGAGATTAATCCAAAAGAGCCAAAATATTTAAAAGTAGTTTGGGGAGTAGGATATAAAGTTGAAAAGTTATAAAGAGAAATTTTTCGAATATAGATGAAAGGAGGATAAAATGAGGATAGGGAAATTATCTGTTAGGCGGTTATGGGGATATACAGTACATTTTGCTGCGTTATTTGTTATGTTATTTTGCATTGGTTATATTATTCAAGGAGGATATTACTTTTTTGATGTATTAACAGGAAAATCATATAAGCAAACAGTAGCATTTACAGAGCAATACAAAGAAGATATTCAAACTGTATTGGATTATCTTACTCTATCCGAAAGTATTTTAGATGGAGAAACAGTAAATTCAGAGGCTGTTATTTTAACTTTGAAAAAAGTAAATGCAGATGGTTTTTATGCTGTTACAGTAGGTGATATTATATCTATTTATGAAGGAAATATTAGCGTAGAAAAGTTACTACAGCAGCAAGGACTTATAAAAGATGGAAATATATTGTTATATTCTTTCTTTACCCCAAGTAGCATCTATGTACCTTTTTACAATAATAGATTTTCAGAATATGAATTGATAGATACATTAGTAAGAGATAACATTTTTAATACTGTGAGCAATTACATTTTTTTTGAAGAACAAGAATATATTTCAGATATTAATGCGAAGGAAACAACAATTAGTAGTGAACAATATGAATATATAATACATGAATATAATACGGTATCTAATTCTACTATATCCCAAGAAGAGATAGATAGTGCAATTACTGTAGCATTATTAGAGGAAGCGCCAACATATCCTCATCATTCCTATGCAGTAGATGAAGGAATTGCTCAATATGTAGATAGTGACATTATATCAGTATTAGTGGAACAATATATTGATGTAATAGAATCGTATACAGAAAGTATCATACAATGGAAAAATGGGTTGGAAAAGAGCAATTTTGTTTTCTATATTGAAAATAATGGGAAACAGTATAGTAGTAAAGAAAGTATATCAGGCTACTCAAAAGAAGCATTTAAGAGCCAATTTACTAACTATTTAATTTATGAAAAAGGACGTTTAGTAAATAGTGAAAGTTCTATGATAGGAGATATGGTCGGTAGCTCAGTTTCAGGAAGTATTTATATAGGACTAGAAAGTGGCTTACCATATGACGATAGGTATTCTATTGGAGAGGACTCCTATACAAAATATCAGACATCATTTCAAGGGCTAGGACCAGTGTTTATTGGGGCAGGTATTGTATTCTTACTTAGCTTTGGATATTTAATTATTATAGCAGGACGAGAAAATGGGACAGATGAAGTGGTTTTAAAGCCATTTGATAGAAAAAATAGTGAGTTAGCATTTATTGTTACTTGTTTTCTCGTAGGTATTTTTACAATGATTATGATATATGGTTGCTATATTATCGTAGAGTTGACATCAGATGTTGTTATTAGCATTGATGAAACGGGGCAAAGCTATCGCTTGATAGATAGTAGAATCGGTGGACAAAATAGAATACGAATGTTAATGCCATATTTTGCTGTACCAATTTATATCATTTTATTCCGTTATTTTATGCGTTTTGTACGAAGAAAGAAAGCTGGAATTTCTTATTGGAGCACAAGTGTTTTTGGGAAATTTTCTAATATTTTAGGGGAAACATATAGAAATAGGGCAACAACAACAAAAACAGTTCTTTTATTTATATTGTATGTAAGTATTAACTTTATATTAATGATAATGATTTATCATACACCAATATTTCTGCTCCTTTTACTAGGTGTTCAAGTAGTTACTCTTGCAATTATACTAAAAAAAGCTATTTGGAGAAATAAGTTAAAAATGGGGCTAGAGCAAATTGCAAAAGGAAATATTGATTACCAAATAGATACGAAAGATATGATAGGAGAGGAAAAAGTTTTAGCAGATCGTATTAATATACTTCAGGGTGGATTAAAAGAAGCAGTAGATAAATCGGTTAAGGATGAAAGGCTACGTTCTGAGCTAATTACCAATGTTTCTCATGATATTAAAACACCATTAACTTCGATTATTAACTATGTAGACTTAATAAAACGAGAGAAAATAGAGAATGAAGTTGTTAATAAATATATTAACGTTTTAGATAGTAAGTCACAAAGATTAAAGCATTTAATTGAAGACTTAGTGGAAGTATCCAAGGTAAATTCAGGAAATATTACACTAGATATTACAACCCTTAATTTAATGGAGCTTCTAAAGCAAACATTAGGAGAGTTTGAGGATAAGTTTGCTCAAAAAAATTTACATTTAGTATCACAAATCTTAGATACTCCAACTATGATAGATGCAGATGGAAGAAGAGTGTGGAGAATACTTGAAAATCTATTAAACAACACATATAAATATGCAATGCCAAATACAAGAGTATATGTAGATACATTTGCAAGAGGAAATTGGGTTGGGATTGTTATTAAAAATATATCAGAGAATCCATTAAATATGTCAGCAAATGAATTAACAGAGCGTTTTGTAAGAGGTGATGTGGCAAGAACAACAGAAGGAAGTGGTCTTGGTTTATCTATTGCAAAAAGCTTAGCAGAGTTAATGGGTGGGCAAGTAATTATTTATTTAGATGGTGATTTATTTAGAGTTACTGTTGTATTCCCATTAAAGGAAATAAAAGAAAATAAAGAGAACAAGGAAGAAGAGCAAGTCACAGAAGAAAAGGAAGAAGGGGATATTTTATAATATCCTCTTTTTTTATGATATAGGAACGTTCTGACGTTTCTATCGCATAAAAACCTCTGTGATGATATACACCATGTGAAAAGAAAGGCTGATAAAGCAGCCACACATCTGCCATAAACCGGAGCAAGTCCTCAAGGCTTAAGGGTGTTAGAGGCAAAATTGTCGGCGTTCTTCTATTAGAAAGATATAGAAAATAAGTAATATTTAAATAAAATATACAAAAATTAGTAGAATATATGAAAGATAAGAAAGAATATATAGTTGTTTTTATAATAATACTTGCACCTTTTTGGCTTTAACGTTATAATTAACGAAAATATATTAAGGATAATAGGAGGGAATTATGGTAAAGTTATATAAAAATGGTGCGTATTTGCTTCATGGAACAGAGCTTATAGAGGATACAAATGATATAAATGAAGTGATTCAAAATAAGGTTGGTTTTTACAAAACAAAGGAAGAAGCTAGAAAACAAACAATGGCATACCGTATTTTAGAAGAGCATAACACCTCAGGAAATATGGAAAAACTAAATATTACATTTGATTGTTTAACATCTCATGATATTACATTTGTTGGTATTATACAGACGGCAAGAGCAAGTGGATTAGAAAAATTTCCAGTGCCATATGTATTAACAAATTGCCATAATAGCCTTTGTGCAGTGGGAGGAACTATTAACGAAGATGACCATATGTTTGGATTATCTTGTGCAAAAAAATATGGCGGCGTATATGTTCCACCACATCAAGCTGTTATTCATCAATATGCAAGAGAAATGTTAGCTGGCTGTGGAAAAATGATTCTAGGATCAGATAGTCATACAAGATATGGTGCACTTGGAACAATGGCAATTGGGGAAGGTGGTCCTGAACTTGTAAAACAATTATTAAATAAAACATATGACATTAACAGACCAGAAGTAGTAGCTGTTTATTTAACAGGAAAGCCAGAAAAGGGAGTTGGTCCTCAAGATATTGCGTTAGCAATTATTGGAGAAGTATTTGCCAATGGCTATGTAAAAAATAAAGTAATGGAATTTGTTGGGGACGGAATTGATAATCTTAGTGTAGATTATCGAATTGGCATTGATGTTATGACAACAGAAACAACTTGTTTATCATCTATTTGGAGAACTGATACAAAGGTAAAGGATTTCTTTGCAATCCATGGAAGAGTAGGAGAATACAAAGAAATAAGCCCAGGAGATATGGCTTATTATGATGGCGTTGTATATGTAGATTTAAGTAAAGTAAAGCCAATGATTGCTATGCCATTCCATCCAAGCAATACATATACTATTGAAGAAGTAAATGCTAACTTAGAAGATATTTTGGCTGAGGTAGAGAAAAAGGCTGCCATTAGCTTAGACAATAAAATTCCATTTCAGTTAAGAGATAAAATTAGAGATGGAAAATTATATGTAGAGCAAGGAGTAATTGCTGGTTGTGCTGGTGGTGGATTTGAAAATCTGTGTGATACAGCAGATATTTTAGCAGGAAAAAGCATTGGTGCAGATGAATTTTCTCTTAGTGTATATCCAGCTTCCCAACCAATTTTTATGGAGCTAGTAAAAAATGGAGCTGTTGCTAAATTTATGGCGTCAGGAGCTACTGTTCGTACTGCATTTTGTGGGCCATGCTTTGGAGCAGGAGATGTACCAGCAAATAATGGGCTTAGTATTCGTCACTCTACAAGAAACTTCCCAAATAGAGAGGGTTCTAAAATCACAA
>CALWGN010000210.1 GCA_944380055.1 uncultured Lachnospiraceae bacterium | reverse complement strand
ACCTTCCTCTGTTACGTGTAAATAAAAACCACATCCTCTAGCCCTATCATTGCTATTCGCATTAGTGTGCAATTCAATTACATAATCATAATTCTTAAAATTAATAATATTACCTGCTTGTAACTGCTTATATGCATTTTTCGATTGATCATATATAGTAATGATTGCATTTGCATTTCCAAAACATTTTGCCAAAATATTTGCTAATTCCCTCGTAATATTTTGTTCTTCTAATCCATGATAAGTTGCTCCCGGATCTCCTTGACCATGTCCTGATATAATTAAAATTTTTAATATTCTGCTCATATTCTCTAGCTCCCTTCTTATTTATAATATTCCTATAAATAAAAAAAGCCCCTAATTTTCTAAGTGTAAGTAAAAAGTTTTAATTTTATTTAAAGATAAAGTAACGAATATAATTACTAATAAATATACAGAAGAATTAATTTCTAATTTAAATGAATCAGAAATTAAAATAGTTAAGGATTTAATCCAAAAGCTAAAAAAGAATCATAGATAACATAATAGAGATAAAAATAAATTATAAGAGAAAGTTGTTAGTTTATCTAGCAATATTTACTCCTTATAATTTATTTTTTATTTAAAGTTATATAAAATAGGATAGTTGAACTCTCAGTCATAACCATCCCTTATTTTTCATCATATTAAAACTTTTTTGGTTTCATAACATAATATTTAATTAATTATTCAAAATTTTTTCTTCATTTATTTTATATGTTGAAGAAATTCGGATAAAATTCGGACAAAATCCATTTTTATAAAAATATGATTTTATATAAAAAGAAAAACCCTAGTATATACTAGGGTTTTAGTAAGCTAGCAACGGGAATCGAACCCGTGACCTCTTCACTACCAATGAAGTGCGCTACCGACTGTGCCATGCCAGCATCTTGACGTTTCGTCAACGATAATTATTGTATACGAAACGCCACGATTTGTCAATAGCCAAAATTTTTAATCCAAAATTTTTATGATACCTTCACTCATCTGTCTCTGTTAGTCTCATTTGTTCTAACATTGCTGCCATCTCTGGTGGAAGATTATCTATTAAACTATTTCTTTTGGAAGTTGTTTTTTCTATGTAGTGCTTTCGAATATGACCATTCATTTCTTTTATTTCTTTATAAAAATCTCTTGCTGACATTCTTTGAGCCCCTTGTCCTAAAATAATCATTTGTTCTAATCGGTCAGAGGTAACAACACGCACTGGTCCCTCTTTTACATAAGTACCTGTTACTTTTTCAATGTATTGGTCTGCTGTTTCTGCTTCTTTTGTATACACTACATGAATATTATGAAATTTTAACACACTTCCTAAATTTCCTTTTACTTTATATCCATCAAATACTAGAATAACATTATCTTTTTGAAATCCCTGATAGTTACTTAATATTTCTTGTAATCGCATTCTGGCACTATCAATATTTATATCTGCCAGTTTTTTCAACTCATCCCAAGCATAGATAATATTATAACCATCAACCAACAGATAATTTGCCATATCCTTTCCCCTTTCTATTTAGAAAGTCTTTGGCGAACGATTTCATAAGCAAGAACCCCTGTTGCAACAGAAGCATTTAATGAGTCAATATCACCTTTCATAGGGATAGATGCAACCATATCGCATTTTTCTTTTACCAGACGGCTTACTCCTTCTCCTTCATTCCCTACTACTAATCCAATTGGACCTGTTAAATTAAGCTTGTACATAGTTTCTCCGCCCATATCAGCACATACAAACCACATACCTTTTTCCTTTAGTTCTTCAATGGTATTTGCCATATTTGTAACCTTTGCCACAGGTGTATAGTTTAAAGCTCCTGCACTTGTTTTTGCCACTGTTGCTGTTAAACCAACGGCGCGACGCTTTGGTATAACAACTCCATGAGCTCCTGCTAAGTTAGCAGTACGAATAATCGCACCTAAATTATGTGGGTCTTCAATTCCATCTAAAAAGAAAATAAATGGAGCTTCTCCTTTTTCCTCTTCCAAACGGAACATATCATTAATTTCAGCATATTCATATGCTGCTGCATAAGCAATAACACCTTGGTGATTTCCTGTTTCTGATAATTGATTTAAACGTTCTTTGCTTACATAGTTAATAATTGTATCCTGCTTTCTAGCTTCTCTTGTAATAGAACGAATAGGGCCATCTTGACATCCGTCTAGTACAAATAATTTATCAATTGTTTTTTTTGCACGAAATGCCTCTAATACTGCATTTCTTCCTTCTATGGTAAATTCTTCATATCTCATTACTTCATTTCTCCTACTCTATCTATTCCTAATTGAACTATCTCTAAAATTCGTTCGCTTCTTCCTAATATATATAAGTAACCAATCAAAGCCTCAAACCCTGTAGCATAGCGATAATCATTTACAGTGGCATTTTTTGCCATTGTAAATGATTTTGCATTTCTTCCTCTTTTAAACACTTGCATTTCTTCTTCAGATAATATATCTTGTAAGCTTCGTATTATTGCAGCTTGAGTAGATGCTTTTGCCAAATTACTTGTCATTTTATTTAACTTATTCACTGGTCGATTGCCTTTACTAATAATAATAGTACGAATAACCATTTCATAAACGCTATCACCCATAAAAGCTAATGTAAGAGGTGAATAAGATTTAATATCTTCAAATGTTACAAACTCTCCACAAAGAAGATTGTTTGCTAAAAGAGTTTCATTTTCATTTGTCACTGTTTGATTTTCCATTATTTCTATGCTCTCTTCCATGTTACACCTTGTCTTGTATCTTCTAAAATAATACCTTTTTGCAATAACTCTTCACGAATAGCATCTGCACGTTTAAAATCTTTATTTTTTCTAGCTAATTGACGTTCTTCAATAAGTGATTCAATATCGCTATCTAATAGTTCTTCTTCCTTTTCTGTAATAATACCAAGAATATCACAAAGTGATTCTATACTTTCTTTTACCTTTGTTACTACTTCCTTGCTACTATTTTCATTTAAATGACTATTGCTTTCTTTTACAATTTCAAAAATAGCAGAAATAGCATCTGCCGTATTGAAATCATCATCCATAGCATTATCAAATTTTTCTTCTAGTTTATGAACTCTTTCTAATAATGTTTTTTCTTCTTCTGTTAATTCTATTTCTTTACTATTTTCTAATAATAACTTTAACTTAGAAACTGCTGTTAAAATTCTGTCTAATCCATTTTTTGCAGCTTCCATTAAATCTGCACTAAAATTAAGTGGACTTCTATAATGAGCGCTTAACATAAAAAATCTTAATACTTGTAAATCATATTTTTCTGCAATATCTCTTACTGTAAAGAAATTTCCAGCAGACTTTGACATTTTCTTATTATCAATATTTAAAAATCCGTTGTGCATCCAATATCTTGCAAACTCTTTTCCATTGGCAGCTTCACTTTGTGCTATTTCATTTTCATGATGTGGGAATACTAAATCTTCTCCTCCTGCATGAATATCAATTTGGTCTCCTAAATATTTTTTAGACATAACAGAACACTCAATATGCCAACCTGGACGTCCATCGCTCCATGGAGATTCCCATGCTGGTTCTCCTTCTTTCTTTGGCTTCCAAAGTACAAAATCTAAAGAGTCTTCTTTTTCGTCACTTCCAGTTACTAATAAAGAACGGTTTCCAGATTGTAAATCATCTAAATTTTTATGAGATAATTTTCCATATTCTTTAAATTTTCTCGTTCTAAAATAAACTGTTCCATTTTTTTCGTATGCATATCCTTTCTCTATCAAATGAGAAATCATTTCTAGCATACCACCAATTTCCTCAGTAGCTAATGGATGTTTTGTAGCAGGCTTTACATTTAAAGCAGCCATATCTTTTTTACATTCTTCAATATATCTTTTCGCTACTTCCCCTGCCTCAATACCTTCTTCATTGGCTCTTTTAATAATCTTATCATCTACGTCTGTAAAATTAGATACAAAATTTACTTCTAACCCTTTGTGTTCCATATATCGGCGAACAGTATCAAATACTATCATAGGTCTTGCATTTCCAATATGAATTAAATTATATACCGTTGGCCCACACACGTACATGCGTACCTTTCCTTCTTCTAATGGTATAAATTCTTCTTTTTTCTTTGTAAGCGTATTATATATTTTCATCTTTTACACCAATATTCCTTTCCTTTGTTGCATATTTATTATTTCATCATATTTCTTGTCGCGTTTTACGACATCTTTAAGAAGCCATGCTTCTTCCAATATGAACATTCTACGTTTATTTTATCATGAACTTTTATTCTTGAAAAGTTCTTTACTTTATTTGTTTGATTTTAGTGTAGAAAACCTCTCTCCACATCTATTATTACAATGAGCTTCCATAGCAGATATCTTTTCTTTTAATAATCTATTTTCTTCTCTTATTGTCTCAAGCTCATTGGAAATTGGATCAGGAAAATGAATGTGATCTAATTCCTTTTGTGGAACTCTTTCATTATCTCTTTTAATAACTCTTCCAGGAACTCCAACAACTGTAGAGTTTGGAGGAACTGGTTTTAAAACAACAGAGCCTGCTCCTATTTTAGAATTATCACCAATGGTAAATGATCCTAGTACTTTTGCTCCTGCACTAATCATTACATTATTTCCGATGGTAGGATGTCTCTTCCCCTTTTCCTTTCCTGTTCCACCTAATGTAACTCCTTGATATAAAGTAACATTATCGCCAATTATACAAGTTTCTCCAATTACTACTCCCATCCCATGATCAATAAACAATCCTTTTCCGATAGTTGCCCCTGGATGAATTTCTATTCCTGTTTTACGCACTGCCCTTTGGGAAATCCATCTTGCTAAAAAGTAGTGTCTTTTATTATAAAGTTTATGTGACAGACGATACCATAAAATTGCTCGAAAACTTGGATATAAGAATATTTCTGCTTTCGTTTTAATAGCAGGATCTCTTTCTATAACAACATCTATTTCTTCTTTTATAAATGAGAAAAAGCTCACTTGTTTCCCTCCTATCTTTATTTATTACTACATAAAAAAAACGCCTCTATCAATAAGAGACGAATTTTTTCCGTGGTTCCACTCTAGTTAAAGAAGATTTCTCTTCTCACTCTTTGCATATAACGTATGCCCCGTACTAAGCTACTAAATTCACCTAACAAACTCATAGATGCACTTCTTATTTTCTTTCACGGGAAATGCTTTCAGCCGGTGACACTTCCTCTCTGACGCTTCCAAAAATAATACTTTTCTAATCATAGTCTTTTTCTATATTGTATTCTAATATTATTATATGCATATTGTATACTCATTTTGTATATTTCTATTATTTTTTATTTGCTAACTATTATTTTACACCGTTTTCTTTTCTCTGTAAAGTCTTTTATAACTTCTATTTTTTACAGCAACCACCACAGCCTCCACAGCTAAATGTTTTTTCTAATACGTCTACATATTGGTAATTACTTACTTCATTTAATATGCAAATAGCTTGAGAAGAAATACCTTCGCCACTACCAGTAAAACCTAACCCTTCTTCTGTTGTTGCCTTTATATTAATTTGGCTTCTATCAATTTTTAATGCTTTTGCTACATTGTCCATCATTTCTTCTCTATATGGAGCAAGTTTTGGTTTTTGGGCAATAATAGTAGCATCAATATTGCCAATCACATATAAATTTTCCTCGATTAATTTTCCTACATATTCTAACAATTGAATACTAGAAATCCCTTTATATTTTGGATCTGTATCTGGAAAATGTTTT
>CALWGN010000209.1 GCA_944380055.1 uncultured Lachnospiraceae bacterium | reverse complement strand
AAGACAAAAACCTATCCTGTTTTTATTAATTATGAAAAAGACGAGCAAATATCAGATACCATTAAATATGAAGATAGATTTGAAAGTCCAAGCTCCTTAATTGCAATATCAAAGTCAGGTAGAAGTTTACAGTCAGAGGATGTGTATACTGCTATCAATGGAAGACAATTAGGCATAGATATGGAGTTATTTGTCCGAAAAAATAAAGATGATAAAACATCAAAAGAATTTTATTATTTAGGGAAAATATATGCCACAGGAAATGCTAAAGAATTTACAATGCCAGGAACAACAAAAAATGCAGTAGAAATTCAATATGCATTAGAAACGCCAGTAAGAGAAGATTTATATGATTACATCACAAAATAAGAAAGGAAACACATATGAAACATATAGAAGTAGTTGCAGCCATTATAGAAAAAGAAGGACAATACTTTGCTACCCAACGTGGATATGGAGAATTTAAAGGTGGATGGGAATTTCCAGGCGGAAAGGTAGAAGAAGGAGAGGGGAGAGAAGAAGCACTAAAAAGAGAAATTAGAGAAGAGCTAGATACAGAAATAGAAATTGATAATCATTTATGTACCGTACAATACGATTATGAGACCTTTCATTTAACAATGCATTGCTATATCTGCCATGTGATAAGTGGAGAATTAAAGCTTTTGGAGCATCAATCTGCCAAATGGCTTGATAAAGAAAATATTGATAGTGTAGAATGGTTACCAGCAGATATTGAAGTAATTGAACTGTTGAAAAAATATTAATTTCAAATGTTATTTAATAAAGTGACACTTGCAAGTATAAGGCAATTTGGTTTTATATTTACAGGTGTTTTTTTAATATTAGTTAATCAGTACAACAAAAAATTAATAACTGCTCAATTGTAGAGAAAGCATAAAAAGAGTATGATAATATTAGATATAAAACTTTAGATTGTAGAT
This sequence comes from uncultured Lachnospiraceae bacterium, assembly GCA_944380055.1. Classification (GTDB taxonomy): domain Bacteria; phylum Bacillota; class Clostridia; order Lachnospirales; family Lachnospiraceae; genus Fimimorpha. The sequence continues at coordinate 1,802 of CALWGN010000209.1, read as the reverse complement.
ATGTAGAAGAGAGCAGAAAGGAAGAAAACTATGAATATTGGAGAGGTAATTAAAAAGCATAGGAAAGAAAAGGGGATAACCCAAGAGCAAATGGCTACTTATTTAGGAGTAACGCCACCAGCAGTAAATAAATGGGAAAATGGTGTTTCCCAAACTAAAGGATATTGAGGAACAACCTGTGTTTACCTGTTTGCAAATAAAAGAATATTACTATTAGGTTAAGAGATACTACATAAACGTGTTGGTATCTCTTTTTCGTTAATGCAACACAGTAAATTATTTCATTTTCCTAATTATTTTAGACTGATAAGTAACTTTTTAAACGAAGAAAAGAAATGACAATGCTTAAAGGAGCATGGTATAATAAAAATAGAATTTCATTAAGGAGGAAAAATAGAATGTTTAATCTAATAGAAATGTTATTTCCTATAATGTTTATACTGATTTTTACAATAATTGTTTTCACTTTTGTAAAAGGAATAGCTACTTGGTTTAAAAACAATAATTCTCCTCGCTTAACTGTGTCAGCAAGAATAGTAGCAAAACGTCAGAATACCACGCATAACAATCAACCAAACGCTGGTGATATATCAGGAGCACATGGATTTCATACAATTTCCAGCACCTCGTATTATGTGACATTTCAAGTAGATAGTGGTGATAGAATGGAGCTGTCTGTATCAGGCTCAGAGTACGGAGTGCTTGCAGAGGGAGATAAAGGACAGCTGACATTCCAAGGCACAAGATATTTAACATTTGATAGGGAAAATTGAATCTAGAGGTGCATTATGAATAAGTTTTTGAATAAGATAAGGAGTATAGAGAATGAAATACCCATTACTAGGAAAATTATAAATACAATACTTATACTGTGTTTTGGAATAGTTTTAGGAACTTTTGCAAAATTTTTAGATACTACAGCAAGCAATACTTTACCATTTATATTTGAATATTTAGATATTAGTAATTTTTTGGGTCGTTTTGCTATATGGTTATTGATTGCTTTGTACATTGCAATTTATAGTCATTCTTCCATAAGAGCATCATTAAATGTGTTAGTATTTTTCATTGGAATGGTTTCAAGTTATTACCTATATTCATATTTTGTTGCTGGATTTTTTCCAAAAAATTATGCAATGATTTGGCTTGGTTTTACTGCCATTTCTCCATTGTTAGCTTTTGTTTGTTGGTACGCTAAGGGGAAAAGCAAAATATCTTTTATACTTTCAGTAATAATAATTGCAATTTTATTTAATTTTACATTTATTTATGGTTGGATTTATTTTGATGTGTATTCAATTTTAGAAGTGATAGTCTTTGGTGGTGCATTAATAGCTTTAAAACGTAACACCTTTAGGGAGACAACGTATATGATATTGAGTGCAGTTGTTATTGCTGTTATACTTAATATGTTAGTTCCATTTCATTTTGGTTAGGCAGATTTTAAGATTATAGATAGAATATAAATTTCACGAACCGCCGAAGTGATCCGCCAGCGGTGGCGGTCGTAAGACATATCGCCACGCCAGCTTGCTGGCGAGAGGGCGGTTCACTTTGGTGGTTGGGCGAGCGTTAGCGAGCCGTTCAAAGCCCCCGTTATCTAACAAGGGGGGCACAAAAAACAAGAAACACTATACACTAACAAGCGGAAAACGCTGTATTTATAAGGCAAAACTGCATTTTTACAGTAGTGATATAAATTGTACCTATATCACTATGAAAATTGAATAGTAAATATGAGAAAGACAGTTGATTTCAAAAAATAAGAAATTGATTGTCGTTTTCTTTTGCAGAAATTTAAG
>CALWGN010000208.1 GCA_944380055.1 uncultured Lachnospiraceae bacterium | reverse complement strand
CATATAAAGCAATTTATGCAAAAGAACAATTTATTAAAGAACATGATAAAGACCCTACTATTCATGAAATTGCTGAAGAAATCGGAATTAATAAAGAAGATATTGTATATGCTTTAGATGCCATTCAAAGCCCTGTCAGCCTTTACGATCCCGTATATAGTGACGGTGGTGATACATTATATGTTATGGACCAGATTAGCGATAAAAAAAATAAAGAGGACCTATGGATTCAAGAAATCTCATTAAAAGAGGCATTAAAACGTTTGCCTGACCGAGAACGCAATATTATTAATATGCGATTTTTTGAAGGAAAAACTCAAATGGAAGTTGCCAAAGAAGTAGGAATTTCCCAAGCCCAAGTTAGTAGATTAGAAAAAAATGCATTAAAAACAATGAAGCATTATTTAGCTTAATTGCTACTTTTATGCATTAAAATACTCCCTCACTTATCTTTCCAAATTATAGTGAGGGAGTACTTATTTACTTCTAAATATTAGACTTTATTATTGCTTAGATTCTTGCTTTTTATTCATATTATGATACTTTTCAGAATCAAAAGTTCCAATTTTTTTATCAACAATAATTGCATTTACCATAGAACCACATACATTTAACATAGTTCTTGGCATATCAATAATTGGGTCAATTGCTAAAATTGGACTAATGTTAGAAAATTGAGCTCCCATTCCCATTCCTGAAAGAGAAACAGAAGCTGCCATTGTAGCTGTCCCTGGAATTCCAGCAATTCCGAGGGATCCAATTGATACAACAATAACTGTCATAATAGCTGTTATAAAATCAAATGGAATACCTGACACATTGCATACATATACAATAAGAAGTGCTGGGAAAACACCTGCACATCCTTGCATACCTGCTGTTGTTCCAAAGCTAGCAACAAAAGTTGCTGTACTCTCATTTACTCCCATCTTATCTGTTAATGTTCCAATGGTAGAAGAAAGACATCCTACACTAGAGCGAGAAGTAAATGCAAATAGCATAGTGGCTCCACCTTTTTTTATATAATATAGTGGATTACAGCCATGGAATGCTAATATAACTAAATGAACTATAAATTGAATTGCTACTGCTATATAAATAGCAATAATAAATTTACCTACTTCAATAATAGAGAAAATTCCTCGATTTGCAATTGTATTTGCTAACATACAAATAACTTCCCATGGCATATAATCAAGAATTAAATCTGCCATATTTACCATTGCCTTATGAAATGCTCGTATTCCACTATACAATGGTTTTGCAAGTTCTTTATCTTCTTGGTTAATCCACCATACTGCTGTTCCAAAAATAGCAGCAAAAATAACAACACCTAAAATATTTCCATCTACCATTGCAGAAACAATATTACTTGGAATTAAATTTAAAAGGGTTGATGCAACAGAAGTAATTTCTTTTCCTTGTGTTGTTGCATCTGTTACTATATTTTCTCCTACTCCCACTTGTAATACAACACCTACAATTATTCCTATAATTGTAGAAACAGCAACCATAATTAAAGTAACAATAATTGTATACTTTACAAGTTTTCCCATAGTTTTTCCTTGTTGTAAGTTAATAATAACATTACAAATAGATGCTAGCACAAGTGGTATTACAATCATTCGAATTAAATATAGAAATCCTGTTCCAAATAATTTATACCAATTACTTACTTCTTGTATCCAAGCTACATTTGATGGATCTTCTGGAAATCCTCCCACTAATTGAATGGCAAGTCCAAGAACTAATCCCATACCTGTTCCTATAAAAACAACTTTAGAAAATCCCATTTTCTTCTTACGGTAAAGAATGTTTATGGCATAAAAAAGTACTGCTAATATTATAAGAAATATGACTGTTCTAATGTCACTAATCTTTAAAAATGTTTCTAAAAATTCTTGCTTCATTTTATTTTCTCCTATCTCTATTGATTTTTAATTTTTTCCTCTAACTCCATTAAATACATCCAGCGTTGCATTTTTTCTTCTAACAAAATTTCTACTTCTTCCTTTTCCTTTGTTAACTCATTTAGTTTTACAAAGTCTGTAGCAGATTTTCCTATTTCTATATCTAATGCTTCTAATTTTTCTTCTAGCATTTGAATATCAGACTCAATTGTTTCATAGTCTTTTTGCTCTTGATAGGAAAATTTTAATTTTCTTGGTCGCTGTCTTGTCTCATTTCCTTTTTTCTCTACTGCTTTTGGTTTCTCTACTGCTACTACTGTATCCTCTTTTTTCGTAACATTATAATCCGTATAACCACCTTCATATTGACGGATTGTTCCATTTCCTTCAAAAGCAAAAATTCTTCTTACAACGCGGTCTAAAAAATATCTATCATGAGATACTGTAATAACAATGCCATCAAATTCATCTAGATAATCCTCTAAAATAGTTAGAGTTTGAATATCTAAATCATTGGTTGGCTCATCTAAAATGAGAACATTTGGAGCTTCCATAAGTACACGAAGTAAATTTAAACGTCTTTTTTCTCCACCAGATAGTTTTTTAATTAATGTATATTGCATTTGAGACGGGAATAAAAATCTTTCTAACATTTGAGAAGCAGAAATACTTCCATCCTTTGTTTTTACATACTCTGCTGTTTCTCTAATGTAATCAATCACACGCATTTCTGGATCCATGTATGCGATTCCATCTTCTTTTTTTTGCTCAATTTCTTGGGCATAGTATCCTATCTTTACTGTCTGACCAACAATAATTTCTCCAGAGTCTGGCGCTTCCTTTCCAATTAATAGTTTCATTAATGTAGATTTTCCACAACCATTTGCACCAATAAAACCAATTCTATCATTTTTTAAGAAAATATAAGAAAAATCTTCAATTAATTTCTTTTCTCCAAAAGCTTTTGAAATTCCATTTATTTCTACCGTTGTTCTTCCTAATCGTGTGGAAATCGAACTCATTTCAATCGAGCCATCTTTGCTTGGTGCTGTTTGATTTTTCAAATCATGAAAACGTTCAATTCTAGCTTTTTGTTTTGTAGATCTAGCTCTTGCACCTCTCTTTATCCACTCTAACTCTACTTTTAAAATACTTTGACGCTTTCTTTCTGTGGCACTTTCCATTTCTTCCCTTTGTGCCTTTAATTCTAAAAACCCTGAATAGTTGGTCTGATAACTATATATCTTTCCTTTATCAATTTCTACAATTCTATTGGATACGCTATCTAAAAAATATCTATCGTGAGTAACCATAATTAGTGCTTTGCGCCACTTTTTTAAATATTCTTCTAGCCAGTCTGCCATACTATTATCTAAATGGTTTGTAGGCTCGTCTAACACCAAAATATCAGCTGGTGAAAGAAGGGTAGCTACAAGAGCCACTCTTTGTTTCTGACCACCTGATAAATAATCAATTACTTCATTGTGATTGGTTACCCCTAATTGATTTAACATGGACTTTGCTTCACTTTCAATGGTCCATTTATTTTCACTTGTTACATTATCTTTTAAAATACATTCTAATATGGTACTTTCTTTTTCAAATATAGGGTTTTGTGGCAAATATCGAACAATAACGTGATTTGCCTTTGTTACTTTTCCCTTATCTGGTTCTTCTAATCCTGCTAATATTTTTAGAAGCGTAGTTTTACCAGTGCCATTAATACCAATAATACCAACTTTTTCTCCTTCATTTAAAGAAAAGGATGCCTCATCAAATAATAATCGTTCTGTGTAGGATTTTGTTAAATTCTCTATTGTTAATAAGTTCATTTTGACACCTTTCATATTATAAATTTATTAAGCCAATAATAATTTTCTAATATGTATTATACGTTGTTCGTACTATTTTGTCAAAATCAGATATCTACTTCTTAACAATTTTCGTATCGCACCATTTCTTTTTTTAATCTACGAATAATCTTTTTTTCTAATCTTGAAATGTAAGACTGAGAAATTCCTAATAAATCTGCCACTTGTTTTTGAGTCATTTCTATACCATCTGGTGAATTTAACCCAAATCTCATTTCAACGATTTGTCTTTCTCGTGGACTTAAAATTCCCATTGCCTTTTTTAACAGTTTCCTTTCAATTTCATCTTCAATATCTTTATAAATAACATCTTCATCTGTTCCTAATATATCTGATAACAGCAACTCATTTCCATCCCAATCAACATTTAATGGCTCATCAATAGAAACTTCCAGCTTTGTTTTATTATTTCTTCTTAAATACATTAATATTTCATTTTCAATGCAACGGGAAGCATAGGTTGCTAATTTAATATTTTTTCCTATATTAAATGTATTGATGGCTTTAATTAGCCCTATTGTTCCAATGGAAATTAAATCCTCTACTCCTACCCCTGTATTATCAAACCGCTTTGCTATGTATACAACTAATCTTA